>DASXCO010000205.1 GCA_036491125.1 Acidimicrobiales bacterium
CGCCCTCCGGCACGACGGGGCCCCGCCGCTGTACTACGTGCTGCTTCATGGGTGGATGCGGGTGTTCGGCACGGGCGATCTTGCCGTGCGGTCGCTCGGCGGCGTGATCGCCGTGGCCACCTTCCCGTTCATGTGGCTGGCGGGCCGCCGCATCGGAGGACGTCCCGGGGCGTGGGTCGCCCTGCTGCTGCTCGCCAGCTCGCCCTTCGCCGTGCGCTACGCCACCGAGGCCCGGATGTACTCGCTGGTCATCCTCCTCGTGGTGTGCGGCTTTCTCGCCTTGGCCCGGGTGCTCGAGCGCTCGCGGCCGCGACCGCTCGACCTCGCCGCCGTGACCGCAGTCACCGCCCTGCTCCTCTACACCCACTACTGGACGATCTATCTGCTCGCCATCGTGGTCGGCCTCGTCGCCTGGCGAACGTGGACCCGCCCGGCCGATCGCAGGGCCACCCTCTGGGCGCTGGGCGCCATTGCCGCGGGGTGCGTCCTGTTCCTGCCGTGGGTGCCGATCTTCGTGTCCCAGCTCCGGCACACGGGGACGCCGTGGGCCGAGCCGGCCAACTTCAGCGCCATGGTCAACGCCGTCGGCGAGTTCGCCGGCGGCAAGTCGAGCGCGGGGCGCGGCCTCGGGCTGACATTCTTCGCCCTGACCTTCCTGGCCCTGTTCGGGATGGCCCTGGACGGCCACCGGATCGAGCTCGACCTCCGCACCCGGCGACCGGCCCGGGCCCTCGCCATCGCCACGGCGGGAACGCTCGGCCTCGCCATCGTCGCCGGCCTGGTCACGAGGAGCGCCTTCCAGGGTCGTTACGCCGCCGTCGTGCTCCCAGTGTTCCTGCTCCTGATCGTGCTCGGGACGGCGACCCTGGCCGACCGACGCGTCAGGACGGGGGTGCTCGCCGCCGCGGTGGCCCTGGGGCTGGTCGCCGCGTCCTCCAACGTGACGACCAACCGCACCCAGGCCGGCCAGGTGGCGGCGGCCATCAGCGCGGCAGCCAAGCCCGGCGACGTGGTCGGGTACTGCCCCGATCAGCTGGGCCCGTCCGTCAGCCGCCTTCTCCCGTCCGATCTGGTCCAGCTCACCTTCCCGGCGGGCGCACCGCCGCAGCGGGTGGACTGGTACGACTACGCGGCAAGGAACGCGGCCGGCCAGCCAGCCGCCTTCGCCCGGACTCTCGCCGCCCGGGCCGGTCCCGGACACAACATCTGGCTGGTATGGATCAGCGGCTATCGAACACTCGACCTCAAGTGCGAGACGCTCACCAACCAGCTGGCGAGCCTGCGACCGGGGACGACCCAGGTGGTCAGGCCGAACGTGAACGGCCACGACGACCTCACCGGCGTCTACGAGGCGCAGGCGTTGTTCCGCTTCCCAGCCGCGCCCTGAGCCTCCTGAGATGCTGCACCGGGATCACATCGGACAGTCCGGGCCGGCCGCCTCGAGCCGCTCGCCAGGCGGTGCTCGGGCCAGCGTGTCGGACCGGCTCCGGGTGGCCTGGGTCGGGCCTCCGGGCCGCCCCGGCGGGATCAGGGCTGACGTGGTCGCCGCCGCACCGGGATGGATCACGGCTCGGCTCATCGTGCTGGCCGCCCTGGCCCTGTCCCACTTCCTGATCAACCACCTCCATCCGACGGCGCCGGGCGTGTCCTTCCGGGTCGACCAGGGCCTCCTCGGGTGGGACGCCGGCTTCTACCGGGCTATCGCCTCCCACGGCTACGCCCCCCTCGGCCACAGTGCGACACGGTTCTGGCCGCTGTTCCCGCTGGTCGCCCGCTACCTCGCCCTGGGTATCGCCAGCGCCACCGGGGTCACCCTGCTGATCGTCGCCAACGTCTCGGCGCTGGCGCTCGGCGCCCTGCTCCATCGACTGGTGGTGGTCGAGACCGGCGATCGAGCGCTGGCGCGGCGGGCCGCCTGGCTGATCGCCCTGGTGCCCCCGGCCTTCGTGCTTGTCATGGGGTACGCCGAGGCCACTGCCATCGCGCTGGCCGTGGCCGCCTTCCTCGCCCTGCGTACCAGGCGCTGGGAATGGGCGGCCGCCGCCGGCCTGGCCGCCGGGCTCACCCGACCGCTCGGCGTGCTCCTCCTGGTGCCCGCCGCAATCGAAGCGGTACGAGGTTGGTCGGGCGTCTCCCGACGGGAGGCGGTGGCCCGCGTCGGGGCGGTGGTGGCCCCGCTCGTAGGCGGCGCCATCTTCCTGGCTTGGTCCTGGCTGGCATACGGCGATCCGCTCGTGCCGGTGCACGCCCAGCAGGCGGCCGGCCAGCGTGGGGGCTTCGTCGACCCCGTCACCTCCCTCGGCCACGAAGCTCGTCTCTTCGTCCACGGTCACATCGGCAGCGGGCTCCACGACCCGTGGGCCCTCGGGCTCGTCGTGCTGCTGGTCGTGTGCCTGCTCCGATGGCCGGCCTCCTACGGCGCCTTCGCCGCCGCCACGCTCGTCCTCGCCCTCAGCTCGCGCAACCTCGACTCTCTCGAGCGCTACGCCCTGAGCGCGTTCCCCCTCGTCTTGGCGGGCGCATCCCTCACCGCCAGCGGACGGGTGGAGCGGGGCGTGCTCGCCCTCGGCGCTGCGGGGATGGCCGGTTATGCCACCCTCGCCTTTCTCAACGCCTACGTGCCATGAGGTCAAGCCCCCGGCACCATCGTCGTCATCGCCGTGGCGAGCGACGGGAACGGTATCGTGGAACGACCCGTCCCGGGGCTGCCCAGGGTGGGCACGCGGCCTCGTGAGGAGAACATGGAGCCCTCGTCAGACGTGACTGGAGACCATCGCGGAACGGCACCCACGGAGCGCCCGCAGGGAGAATCCGGTCGACTGACAGCGCATGCGGGCATGGAGGTCGTCATCATTGGCGCCGGCCCGGCAGGCCTCACCGCCGCGTACGAGCTGGCCAAGGCGGGGAGGCCTTCCACCGTGCTGGAGGCCGACTCGGTCGTGGGTGGAATCAGCAGGACCACCGAGCGCGACGGCTGGCGCTTCGACATGGGCGGTCACCGGTTCTTCACCAAGGTGCCGGCCGTGGATCGGCTCTGGCACGAGATCCTGCCCGAGGGAGACTTCCTCCTCCGTCCTCGCAAGAGCCGCATCTTCTACGACGGTAAATACTTCGACTACCCGATCCGGGGCGGCAACGCCCTGCGCAATCTCGGACCGGTCGAGGCGGTGCGCTGCGTCGGCTCCTATGCCTGGGCTCGGGTGCACCCGCCGAAGGACCAGGACAACTACGAGGGTTGGCTGGTGGCCCGCTTCGGATGGCGGCTCTACCGGACGTTCTTCAAGACCTACACCGAGAAGGTGTGGGGAATCCCCGTGAGCCAGATGCCGGCGGACTGGGCGGCACAACGCGTGAAGGGTCTGTCACTGGGTAAGGCGATCGTCAACTCACTCACCCCGAAGCGCAACCAGAAGGAGATCACCTCGCTCATCGAGGAGTTCCAGTACCCCAAGTTCGGGCCGGGGATGATGTGGGAGGTGTGTCGCGACAAGGTCGAAGCCCAGGGCTCGAAGATCGTGCTCGAGACCAAGGTGAGCCGCATCCGTCGTCAGGGCGATCGCGCCGTCGAGGTGGAAGCGACCACGACCGGTGGTGGGACCACCACCTATCCGGTGAGCGAGCTCATCTCGTCGATGCCCTTCGGGGCCCTCGTCGAAGCGATGGACCCGCCCGCACCCGACGAAGTCCGTCGGGCCGCGGCCGGCCTCATGCACCGCGACTTCCTCACGGTCGCCCTGGTCGTGCCGGCTGACCGGGTGGCCTGGGACGACAACTGGATCTACATCCACGCTCCGGGCGTGAGAACGATGCGGATCCAGAACTTCGGCTCCTGGTCGCCCTACCTCGTGAAGGGCGGTCGCAACGTCCTGGGTCTCGAGTACACCGTGTTCGAGGGCGACCAGTCCTGGACGGCGAGCGATGACGAGCTGATCGAACGGGGCAAGGAGGAGCTCGAGCGATTGGGCCTCATGAAAGCCGCCGACGTCGAGGCGGGCTACGTGGTGCGGATGCCCAAGGCCTATCCCATCTACGACGAGCACTACCGGGAGAACGTGGAGGTGCTGCGCCGGTGGCTCGAGGCCAACCTCGTCAACGTCCATCCCGTCGGTCGCAACGGGATGCACCGGTACAACAACCAGGACCACTCGATGTACACGGCCATGCTCACCGTCGAGAACATCCTCGGGGCCAGCCACGACATCTGGAACGTCAACGTCGAGGCCGACTACCACGAGGAGAAGGGGGCCGGCGAGACCGGCCGGGGTCAGACGGGAACGGGCCGAGACGCCCCGGTGCTCCCCCGCGAGGCGATCCAGAGCGCCCGCCGGTAGCAGCTGCTAGCTGGCTGGCGTCGAGGCTGCAGCCCCGGAGCCGACGGGCAGCTTCGACTGCCCGTCCGCCGCTGCCTGGTCGGCGAGCGCAGTTCGATCGTCTGGCGGCCACCTCCCGAACGCGGCATCGGCCAACGCCACGAGATAGCAGACAAGGGCGAGGATGGCCGCGGCGGCAAAGCCCCAGACGATGGCGACGAAGACGGCGAGCGCCGATCCCAGCACGGAGGTGACCCCGTTGATACCCCATGCCCACGCCACGCCGGCGGGATGGAGCGCGCTCAACCGGCGGAGACCGATCGGCATGGCCGTACCGAGGAGCACGCCGAGGGGGGCCAGGAGGGCGATGGTCACAAGGACTCGTACCGAGAACGGCAGGCTGATGAGGTGGCGGAGAAGCGGCTGCAACAAATAGGCGCTCAGGGCGATGAGCACACTGATCGCAGTCAGCGCGACAGGAAGCGCCCGCCGAGGTCGTCGCCAACGGCTCGAGAGCAGGGCGCCGACGCCGGTGAAGATCAACAGCGAGAAGAGCACGACAGACAGGGCGTAAGTGGGAAAGCCGAGGAAGAGCACGAAGCGCTGGATCAGGGTGATCTCGAGCGTGAGAAAGCCGAGGCCGATGGCAGCGAAGTAGAGCAGCGATGACTGAGGCGGTCGATCCTTGCCGCGGGTCAGCCCGAGTGGAAGGCCGAAGGCGAGCAGGGTGAGCAGGAAGAGGATCCCGACCGTGGCACCGAGGAGCAGGAAGGGATCGATCGTGTAGCTGTAGCCCTTGGGCATGGGCTGGGCGATGTCCGTCAGGCGCTTCATGTTGAAGAAGAACGGTTTGTCATCGGTCGGTGCGCAGACGTCCAGCCGATAGCTGCTGCAGAAGGCCTGAGGACTCGCCGCCTGGTGGAGGCCGACCCACTCCTTCGAATACGGCCCACCGGGCGCGAACGCGATGCTGTCTCCGCGCTGGGCCGCGAGCGTGCTGATCTGGGTCAGCTGAGCAGGGCTGAACGGTCGCAGCTGTGACAGGACCGTGCCTGGAACGCCGCCGAACTGGTCGTGTCCGAGGATGACGACCACGTTGTTCTCGGGGTGCGCGATCCCTCGCTGCCCGAGCGCTTGGAGCGTCAACACGGTGATCCGCAGGGCCTCGTCACCGACGAGGTGGTAGGCCCGGGTCACGTCCAACATGCCGCTCGGCGCGAGGTGGTCGTAGTACTCCTCGAACGCTTCGATCGTGTAGAGGTTGTTCTCGGAGAGAGCGAACGCGTCCGCCGAGCTCCCGCTCAGCGTGTCCGTGAACCCGATGTGGATCTTGTCGTACTTCGTGCTCTGGGCGGAGAGAATGGCACGACCGTCTCCGATCACCGTGTGGACGCCGGGTAGTGAATAGGGCGAGCCGGAGGACGCACCAAGCCCTCGGTCAACGACGTCCCGGATGGCGCTGTTCAGCTCGATGACGTCGACTCGCCGAACGCCAGACGAGAGGGCGTCGAATATGTCCCTTCCCCCGCCGCCGCCGATGACCAGGGCCCGGGTGTTGGGCGCCATCGTCAGGCCGACGCTCTGCGAGCTGGTCAGCAGCTGCTGGTAGCTCGGATAGGGCTGTCCGCGGTGATACTGGGGAACCGGAGCGTAGACACGGTCGTAGAACAGGTACCCGAAGGCATCCGCGGTGGCGGGAGCGTAGCCGAGCACCCGGTTGAGCGGGCTCCACTCGACGGCGGCGGGCCGAACGTTGGGAAAGTAGGGAGAGGCCAAGCTGTTCAGCCCCGTCGTCGCGGAGATTCCCACCACGGCGCAGCCACCTGCGGTGACGCCCACTGCGATCTTCCTCGAGAGGACAGCCGAGCCGGCGAAGAGGAGGGCCGCCACCCCGGCGAGCGCACCCAGGGCGACCATCCCGGTCGCGGCGGTGACGATCCACATCACCGGCACGATGGCCAGCGCACCGATCCCCGCGCCCGCCAGGTCGAAGGCATAGAGGCGCCCGATGGAGGAGGTGTAGGCGCGGATCGCCAGCGTGATCACGACGCCCGCGCTGAGGAACGGGAGCAGCGCCAGCACACAGGCCAGCCCGAAGTTGAGCACGAAGTGCAGGGTGATCGAGTTGTTGTAGGAGTAGTTCAGGCGGACCAGCAGCGTCGGGGTGACGATCAGCAGGGCGGCGAAGAGGGCGGACCACCCGGCCAACGACCGCTCGAGCGGCCACCGATCGAAGAACCTCGGCCAGAGGTAGATGGCGATCCCTCCCGCTCCCGTTCCGAGCAGGGCGAGGGAGATCGCCAGGAAGGTGAAGTGATAGAAGAGGACCGCCGAGAACATCCTGGTGAGAAGCACCTGCTGGGCCAGGGCACACCCGGCTACCAGGCCAACCCCTATGAGGACGCGGATGGGCGGCCGGTGGTCCATCGAGCGCCGATGGTAGTCGATGGCCCTCTTGGAGCGACCGACGATGTCGACTCAGCGCGCCGCTAGCGAGCGAACTGCGAGGGCTGCCGGTCGAGCTCTCCTCGGTACCAGGCGATCGTCTCCTCGAGGCCCTCCCGCAGCGACCGCTGCGGTCGATAGCCCAGCTCCTCTCGGGCCCTGGTGCTGTCGCTGCGCATGTGCCAGATCTCCGTCGGGCGATCGGGAAGGGCCCCGATCTCGGCCCTGATGGGATTGCCCATGAGCCCGAGGATCGTCCCGGCCAGATCACGCATCGCCAGTTCTTCGCCACCCCCGATGTTGAACACCTTGCCCTCGACACCAGGCACCACGGCTGCCCGGATGAACCCCTCGACGAGATCGCCCACGAAGTTGAACTCACGAGTCTGACGACCCTGGGTCATGGCCAGGCGCTCCTTGCGCAGGGCCTGGACGATGATCTCGGGAATCACCCGGTCGGGACTCTGTGCTGGTCCATAGGCATTGAACGGTCGCACCACGACGACCGGCCACCCTCGTCCTCGCTGCAACATGAGACAGAACCGCTCCCCTGCATACTTGCTCACCGAGTACGGCGAGAGCGGATTGACCGAGGCGTCCTCCCGGAACGGGACCGCCACGTCGCCATAGACCTCACTCGTGCTGGTATAGACGAAGCGTCTGTACTCGATCCGGGCAAGCGCCTGGAGAAGGTTCACCGTCCCCTGGACGTTGGTCTGGATGCACTCGTCCAGCCGGTCCCAGGACTTCCCCACGTGGGTGTAGGCACCGAGGTGGAAGACGATGGCCGGGTGGACCCGTTCCACCAGAGCGGCCATTGCGCCCGCGTCCGTGAGGTTGCCGCCGTGCAGGGTGAGCTGATCCCTGATCCCGAGCAGCCGCACGGGATAGACGGAGGAGACCGTGCTCGTCAGCGCGTGGACCTCGGCGCCGTCGCCGACCAGGCGCCGGGCTAGATGTGAGCCGATGAAGCCCGTCGCACCTGTGACGAGGACGCGGGCGCCGGCGAGATCGTCCATGGACCGTCTCCTTCCCGGCAGAGGGCGCTGAGCTCGAGCGCGTCCTTGTAGGTGTCCATCGAACGCCAGAAGCCCGAGTGGCGGTAGGCGTACAGCTCGCCCTCGGCCGCCAGGGCGGGGAGCACTTCCCGCTCGAGGTCGTCGCCGCGCCAATGCTCGAACGCCCGCTCGTCGAAGACGAAGAAACCGGCGTTGATCCAGTGGTCTTGGAGTCGAGGCTTCTCCTTGAAGTGATTCACCCGTCCCACGTCGTCCCACTCGAGCGTGCCGTAGGGCGAGGGTAGCGGGACCGTGGTGACCGTCGCCGCCGCCGGGTGGGAAGCGTGATAGTCGAGCAATGCTCTGAGGTCGACGGCGCCCAGACCGTCACCGTAGGTGGCGAGGAACGTCTGCCCCAGGCGCCCTCGGCACCGCCTGATCCGCTCACCTGTCCCGGTCTCCTCCCCCGTGTTCACCACATCCACGCTCCAGTGCCGAGGAAGGTCGGCGGCGAACCTCTCGATGAGATCGCTGCGGAAGCCGGCAGAGAGCACGAAGTCGTCGAATCCCTGCCCTGCGTAGATCTCCATAAGGTGAAGCAGGATCGGGACGTCACCGACGTCGAGGAGGGGCTTGGGCAGATCGATGGTGTGAGGGTACGCCCTGGTTCCCCTGCCACCACAGAGGATGACGGTCTTCATTGGAGCTCCCGGGAGGGCGAGACCGTCTCGGTATCGGCCAGGCGCGGAGCTGCCCCTCTGCGCACGTTCTGGCGCGCCGCGGACAGCTCGCGGATCGCGGGGATCAGCACGCTGCGGATGGACAACCGCGAGTTCGGCCTGTTGATCCATTCGATGCCGACCTCGGTCACGCGGTAGCCCAAGCTGTTTGCCATCGACAGCGCCTCGGCATCGAAGACCCAGCCGTCGACGACGACACGCTCGAACACCGCACGAGCGGCCTCCGCCCGCCAGAGCTTGAATCCACAGTAGACATCGCGTGTGAGCCGACCGACGATCAACCGGGTCAGGACGAGGAAGCCCAAACCCACGAACCGCCGGCGCAGCGGCTGTTGGTGTGCGACATGGGCGCCCGTTGCGATGCGAGACCCGACCACGACGTCGGCCTCCTCGGCTGCGCCGAGCAGACGCGGGAGCGACCCGAGCGACGGGACGCAGTCGGCGTCGCACATGAGGCGAAGATCGCCACTCGCCGCCAGCATCCCGCGGCGAACCGAGAACCCCTTGCCCAGATTCACTTCGTTGCGCAGGAGGCGCACATGTGTCCCGTCGAGGAAAGGCTGGACGCGCTCGCAGGTCCTGTCCGTGCTGGCGTTGTCGACGATGATGATCTCCCACTCCCCACCCCGCTCCTCCAGCAGCGCACGGGCGGCGGTGAGAATGTTCTGAACCTCATCCTCCTCGTTGAGAACGGGGATGACGATCGACAACGACCTCGGCGGCATCCGGGGCAGTCTAGGTGAGCCCGATCCGGTCACGCTGACATACCATCCCGACCGAGACGCCCGCGGGCAGACGAGCCCCGCGGGCGATCATTGCCGCTTCCAATCGCATGGGCGCCTCGAGCGCCGAGTTGAGGGCCGGCGGGGTGCGGCCGATGTCCGTGCGCCCCCTGAGTGGCAGCAGCCGCGTCGAGAGTCGGGCCGCAGCCACGACGGGCAGCAGGATCGAGTTGAAGTACGTGGCGTGGACGGGACGCCAGCCCGCAGCGAGGACCCGTTGGCGCAGACGTCGCAGGGTATAGCGCCGGAGGTGATGCAGCTGGTCGTCGTGCTCGCTCCACATCCACTCGTAGGCCGGAACGGTGATGACGAGGGATGCGCCATCGGCCGCGACCCGCCCGAGCTCGACCAGGGCGCTGTGGTCGTCCTGGACGTGCTCGAGCACGTCGCTGGCCAGAAGAAGATCGAACTCACCGGCCTCGAACGGCAGCGCCTCCAGCCCACCGAGCCGAACGCTGTCCAGCCCCCGCCGATGACAGAAGGCGACGGCTTCCGCGGAGGGATCCACGCCGGCTGCGGGGCCGAGAGCGCCGAGCTCCACGAGGGTCCGTCCCGTTCCGCAGCCGGCGTCGAGCACACGCGCCTTGTCCGGCAGGTCGACGCGATGCACGAGGGCCCAGATAACCGCCCGCTTTCCCCGGAACCACCAATGGCGATCCTCCTGCTCGTAGTGCTCTGCGTAGACCCCCTCTTCCACCGGCCGGTGACTCTAGTCGACAGGGGCGCGCCGATAGGCTGGCCCGGCTTATGCGCCGGAGTGCCCGAGCAGGCCCCCTGAACTGGCTGCGAGCACGCCCGGCGCTCGTCGCCCTCCTTCTCTACGGGCTGCTCTCCGTGGCGTTCTTCTCTCCGGGATTGCTCCCGGGCCACACGACCTCGGGGGCCGACTACCTGTGGTCGGCGGCGCCGTGGAACACGACGGCTCCGAGCGGCGTGCCCAGCAAGTACAGCCAGAGCTGCCAATGCACCCTCTCGGGGTCGAACCCAGAGCTCGTCGACCCCACCACGGTCTTCGAGCCCTTCCTCCAGTACACCGGGAGCCATCTCCCTCAGGTCCCGCTCTGGGACCCGCACATCATGGGCGGCCGACCGTACGTGGCGAACATGCAGTCGGCCGTCTTCTCGCCCTTCAGCGTTCCCGCCTACGTGTTGCCCTTCTGGCGGTCCTTGACCGTGATCGACATCCTGAAAGTCCTGGTCGCGGCCATGGGCGCCTTTCTGCTCGGCCGAGCGCTCAGGATGGGCTTCGCCGGTGCCTTCATGACGGGTGCGGTCTACGGCTTTGGTCTGTTCCTCGTCGTCTGGCTCCCCTGGCCGCTCGCCAACGTCTTCCCGCTCATCCCCTGGCTGCTGCTGGCGACCGAGCGGCTCGTCCGGCGCCCCGACGGGTTGTCCGCCGCCGCGCTCGCCGCCGTGGTGGCCCTCCAGTTCTTCGGGGGTCATCCCGAGAGCAGCTTCCACGCCCTGTTCGCCGCAGCCGCCTTCTTCGTCTTGCGCGTGCTCCAGGGACCCACCGGGGGCGTGGCGTCGATGGCCGCCGCGGCGCGCCAGGGAGGCTCCCGGCTCGCCGCTCTGGGCCGGGCGAGCGCTCGGCCCGTCACCGTCTTCGCTCTTGCCCTCGTCGCCGGGACCGCGCTGGCTGCCGTCACGCTCCTACCCTTCCTCGAGCTCCTGAGGCACTCCTCGGACCTCAGCGCCCGCCCCCGCGGCGCCGTCTATGTGCAGCCGAAGTACTTCCTGGCGGTACTCCTACCGGACTACTGGGGCCGGGCGACCCAGACCACGCTGGGCAACGGCTTCGAGGTCGAACGCGCGTTCTACGCCGGTGCCCTTCCACTGATGCTGGCCCCCATCGCCCTGATCCTGCGGCCCCGCGTGGAGCGGGTGGCCATCGCCGTCTTCGCTGCGGTGAGCGTCTTCGTGGTGCTCGGTCTGCAGCCGTTCTTCGGCATCGTCCGACACCTGCCGGGTTTCGCGTCGACCTACAACACCCGGCTGACGATCCTCTTCCTGCTCTGTGTGGCGCTCCTGGCCGGGTGGGGGCTCGACGACCTCATCCGTCGTCGGCCGCAGGGTCGTCGAGCCTGGGCGGCGACCGCGCTCGCTGGCGGACTGCTCGTCCTACCGGTGCTCGTGGTCGTCGCCACAGATGGCTCCTCGGTGCGCTTCTTCAGCCGGGCTCTCCACGTGGCCTGGGGGTTCGCCCAGCCGCCGGGCCCGACCTCTGCCGACGCTGCGCCCGTCATCCACCTGGCCTCGCTGATCGTGTGGATCACCCTCGCCGGGGCCGCCATCGCCCTTCTGCTCGCCCGGATGTGGCGCGGCCTGGCCGCGGGGGCCTTCGCCGGGCTGGTCGTCCTCCTCGTTCTCGGCGACCTGTTCCGCGCTGGCGTTGGTCAGAACCCGGCGATCACCGTCGCCCATGCCACCCAGCCGGTCACGCCCGCGATCCAGTACCTGCAGTCCCAGCAGCCAGCGCGGTACGTGGCGTTCCCGCCGCGTGTGGGCGTCATTCCCCTCCCGACTGATGTGAACCTCCGCTACGGCATCGACGACCTCCGGGGCTACGACTTCCCCGTGGAGGAACGCTTCGGCCGCCTGTGGGTCCGGGACATGCACGCCCCGACGCCGCTGCTGCCCCTGGACACCACCACGGTCGATCCGAGCCCGCAGTCGCTGCGGATCCTCTCGCTCTTCGGCGTCCGCGACATCCTCCTGCAGAAGGGGGAGCCGCCGCCGGCACTGCCCGGCCTGCGTCCTGTCTATGACGGCCCCGATGCCACGATCCTCGCCAACGACGGGGCACTCCCCCGGACGTGGCTGGTCACTGGTCAGCAGGTTGTCCCCGGCGAGAGCCAGCAGCTCGACGCCATCTCGTCGCCGACCTTCGATCCACGTCGCGTGGTCGTCACCCAGAAACCACTCCCACAACTCGGCAGTGGTGACGCCTCGGGTCCGTCGCCCGGAAGCGCCAATCTGGCCCAGTACGGGGCGGATCAGCTCTCGATCAACGCCCGCGCCGACCGGCCGGCCGAGCTCGTGCTCTCCGACCTCTCCTACCCCGGATGGCAGGCCACCGTCGACGGCCGGCCCGCTCGCCTCGATCGTGTCGACTACCTGCTCCGGGGAGTGCCGCTCCCGGCCGGCAATCACCGCGTCGAGCTCTCGTACCATCCCAGCAGTTGGCGGGTCGGCTGGATCGTCAGCCTCGCAGCCCTGGCCGCAGTCACCGCGGCGGCCATCGTAGGCATTCGAGGCCGGCGGAAGCAGCGTAGTCTTGGTCTTGTGAGTGACCAGCGTGCCGCCCTCAGGGCCGAGCGGCAGCCATGACCACCGACGCGTACAGCGGCGTCGACAACCTGGAGGTCATGGCGGTGGCGACGAACTATCGCCGCTTCCTCACCGATCTGGTCGCGTCGATCGCAGAGCCGGTCGAAGGGCAACTGGTGCTCGACTTCGGCGTGGGCGTCGGGACCCATGCCGAGGCCATGCGCGCACTCGGCTACGACGTGAGCTGCGTCGAGACTGACGATGAGCTCCGAGCGCGGCTTCGGTCGCGGGGCTTCCGGGCCGTGAAGACCCCAGCCGAGCTGGGCGACGAACGCTTCGACCTGGTCTACAGCTTCAACGTGCTCGAGCACATCGTCGACGATGTCGGCGCTCTCCGCGAGCTGCGCCAGGTGACTGCTCCGGGCGGGACGCTCGTCCTGTACGTTCCGGCCTTCCAGCTCCTTTACTCCGCCATGGACCGGAAGATCGGCCATGTCCGACGCTACCGGCGCCGCCAACTGATGAGTGCGGTGGAGCAGGCCGGCTACGACGTCTGCCAGTGCCGGTATGCCGACAGCCTCGGCTTCTTCGCCGCGCTGGTCTATCGAGCAGGCGGCAGTCGCCGCGGCGATCTCAACGAGGCAGCGGTGGCGGCGTACGACCGGTACGCCTTCCCGCTCAGTCGCGCCCTCGATCGGGGTGTGGGTCGCTGGTTCGGCAAGAACCTCGTCCTCGTCGCGCGAGTCCAGGAGACTCGTCTGTGACGACCCTCGGCGGGCGCGATACGCAGACCGAGACGTTGCTCGGTGCGGTACGAGCGCCGGCCACGCGATCGACGCTGGCGGTGGTGATCCCCTGCCACAACGAAGAGCACGCCATCGCCTCGGTCGTGCACGACTTCCGCCAGGCGCTCCCCGAGGCGGACATCTACGTGTACGACAACCAGTCGACGGACGCGACCCGTGAGCACGCCTCCAGAGCAGGGGCGATCGTGCGCCGCGAGCCGAGACTAGGCAAGGGCAACGTCGTCCGTCGGATGTTCGCCGATGTCGAGGCCGACATCTATGTAATGGTCGACGGAGACGGCACCTACCACGCACCGACCGCTCGACACATGGTGGACCTGCTCATCGACAACGATCTCGACATGGTCGTCGGACGCCGCGAGCCGATCGCCGACGATGATCGGGCGTACCGACGGGGACACTCGACGGGCAACGCCGTCTTCGCCAGAGTGTTTCGGCTTCTCTACGGCTCAGACTTTACCGATGCCTTCTCTGGCTATCGCGTGATGTCACGTCGGTTCGTGAAGTCGTTTCCCGGTACCTCGTCCGGATTCGAGATCGAGACCGAGCTCAGTGGCCACGCAGCGACGGTCTCAGCAGCGTGCTCTGAGGTGCCGACGCCCTACCGCAGTCGCAAAGGGAACTCCAACAGCAAGCTCCGGACGTACCGGGACGGGGGCCGCATCCTTCGCGTTGCCTTGCAACAGTTCAGAGAGCTACGACCCCTACAGTTCTTCGGGATCCTCTTCATAGTCCTCACGGCAGCAGCGGTGGGCATCGGGATTCCGGTTGTCAACGAGTACGTCCGATCCGGCCTCGTGCTCCGCTTCCCAACGGCAATCCTGGCCGCGGCCATCCAGACCGTCGCCTTCATCTGCCTGACGTGTGGGTTGGTGTTGCAGAGTGTCGGCCGGGCTCGTCAAGAGGTTCGGAGGCTCGCGTACCTACAGATCGAGTCGCCGGGCGGGTGCCGACGGGGCCCCTGAGCCGCATCCTCGAGCTCCCCGGCGTATCTCGGCAGGCCCGCCCCGAGACCGAGCAGGTCCCTTCCATGAGACCAATTGGCGACAACGGGTCGCGATCGACGGGATCGCCCTCGCTGGTTCGGGAGTCATGGCGATCCCTCGCGGCACTGACCGCGGCCTTCGCTCTTTCCCGTCTCGCCTTCTTCCTTGCCGGAGTTCGATTCGACATCTCCGGCCTCCAGGGGGGCTACCGCGGTTCGCAGTGGCAGCTCCTCGACGTCCGGCTGCTCAAGGACCACCTCCTCCAGAGCGTCTGGCACCTTCACAGCCAGCCGCCGCTCTACAACCTCTTCGTTGGGTTTCTGGCAAAGCTGCCCTTCGGGATGCAGCGACCGGTGGCCATCGCCTGTTACCTGGCCATGGGCCTGGTGCTGGTGCTGGCCACCTATCTGCTCCTCGTCGATCTCCGTGCGCCGCGGTGGGCGGCCATGACCGCGGCCATCGTGGTGGTGGCCGATCCGCGGTACGTCCTCTACGAGAACTGGCTCTTCTATGCCTATCCGACAGCGGTGCTGATCACCGTCGCCGCGCTGTGCTGCATCCGATATCTTCGTACGAGGGCTTGGTGGTGGGGCCTGGGGCTGTTCGGCTCCGGGGCCGGGCTGGTCCTGCTCAACAGCTCCTGGCAGTGGGTATGGCTCGCCGGGGTGCTCGCGGTCGTGCTCGTGTCGGTCCGTCACCGGTGGCGGGCAGTGGTCGTGCTCGCCGCGCTTCCGTTGCTGCTGGTGCTCGGGTGGTATGTCAAGAACGGCATGATGTTCGGGACCTACACCACGAGCAGCTGGCTCGGGATGAACATGCAGAGCATCACCCTCAGCCTGGCTGGGCCGGGCAAGGTCGCTGATCTGGTGCGACGGGGGGTGCTGTCACCGATCGCCAAGGTCAGCGCCTTCGGCCCCGTGAGCCAGTACCAACCCAGGTTCGTGCACGTGCACCACACGGGCATCCCTGCCCTCGACGAGACGACGACTGGGACTGGACAGGTCAACTACAACAATCTCGTCTACGTACAGGTGTCGAAGCGGTACCTGCATGACGACCTCGCCTACGTCGTTGCCGCTCCGGGCGCCTACGCCGGCCACGTCCTCGAGGGTGCGGCGGCGTGGTTCGTGCCTGCCGACAAGAGCCCCTTCCTCAATGGCAACCAGACCCACATCGCGACGTACTCTCGGGTCTTCGACAGCGCGGTGCTCTGGCAGCCGGCGAGCCCCAAGTGGTACGCGGTTCTCGACTGGGTCAGCGGGAGGGGTCCCTCGGTGGACCAGCTCTCCTACCTCACGCTCATCGCCTTCGCCGTGGCGATCATCGGCACGCCGATCGTCGCATGGCGGAGACGCGATGACCTGGCACTCGTCGGGACGCTGGCGTTCATGTGGCTGACCCTCGCCTATGGGTTCCTCACGACCTCTCTCGTCGATCTCGGCGAGAACCCGCGCTTCGGCTTCGAGCTCGGCCCTCTGCCAGTCGTCGCCGCCGTGGCGGTCCTGGTGTCGGCGAGGACGCGGACGCGGGCCAGAGACTCTGGTCGATGAGGATGGAACAGACCTGGCTCGACGGTCACCTCGCTTCGCTCGACGCCGCGATGACGCAGTCCGGTACCGCTTGGGGTGATGCGCTGCGCCACAACTGATCGGTCGTACAGGAAGCGAAGCTCTGGGGCGATACCGATCGCGGCGGACTTGGTGACTGAAGACCGGACCAGACCCAAGCGTCGTCGCGGAACTCCGGCCGGCGACCGGTCGCCGCAGTGAACATCCCAAGCGCCCACCCGGTAGCCCGACCCTGCTCGTAGTCGGGTAGACGCAAGGGATCTGGGACGACCACCATCGTCACCCGCCAACCGGCGATTGCTTGTCGTACCGCGTCGACGGTCGCCGCTGTCCCCGGGGGCGGTCCAGGGAGCGAAAGCGACGCTGCCGTGAGGACTTCGACGCCGGGTCGCTCTTTGCCGGCGCGGGCCGGGAGGGCCTGGGGTCCGGCGCCACCTGCAAGGGCGAAATGCATCGAGTCGACAGCCTGCCACAGCATCGGCACCCCGCCGGCAAACGGCGGAGGATAGGCCAGCACCACCTGGCCGGGGGGCAGATGCGGGGCGACGTCGGCGAACCAATGAGGGAGCCTGATCGCCTGGGCCGTGAGCGGGACCCTGCCGACGGCGGCTGTGCCCAGTGGCACCGCGCCCACGGCGGCCACGCCGAGAGCGGCCAACGACGCCAGCACGCCCGTCAGAGCCGGGCCGCGACTCCCCCACCGGCTACCGGCCGTGCGTCGTAGTAGCGCGGCGACGGAGCCGCGGGCCCGGTCCACGACGATGGCGAGCATCACGGCAACGCACAACGTGGTCACGGCGATGAACCGCGCCGGAAGTGCGTTCTGCACCAGGGGGATGCGGGCCAGAACCTGCCAGGGCACCCAGCTGCCGGTGCCCACCCCGAGCGACAGCAGGACGCTGATCACCCCCAGCCCACCGAACAGCCACAGGCGCCGATCGCGCCGCCACGCGACGAGACCACCAGCGAGCACCACCAGCATCCCAATCCCGAGATACTCGGGAAGCGGAAGAGCGGGACCCGAGTACCCGCTCAAGAGCTGAACGAGACCTCTGTTCTGAAACGTCAACTGCCAGAGACCGTTGGGCGAGATGCCGACGCCGCCGGGGGTCAGAGTCGGCCACACCAGCCCGGAGAGGTGGGCCGGACCAGCGACGGTGAACCACAGCGGGTACGCGAGGAGCACCACGGCGACGACGGCCCCCATCCCGAGGCCGCGAGCAGCGTGAGGGAGGCGACCGATCAGATCCCCTCGGTCCCGGACCGCTGCATAGATCCCGAGCATCGCGAGCCCCACTACACCGCACACGGCCAGGATGACCACCATCTCGCTGCTCACGAAGAACTCGACGGTCACGAGGAGCCCCAGGGCCGCGCCGACCAGCGTGGGCCGCCGCCGCTGGCGCACGAGCAGCTCGTCGAGACAGGCGACGATGAGCGGCAAGAGGGCGAGGAATGCCGTCATGACGTGGGCGATGGCCTCGGCGGTGAGCATGAACGGGGAGAACCCGTAGACCAACCCACCGACGAATGCGGCCGGTGTCCAGGACACCCAGCGGCGCAAGAGCCAGAACATCGCCAGGGCCGACAGGGCCGGCGCCAGCGTCAAGGCCACGTTCAACGTGGCGACCGGCCCGAACAGCAGCGTCACTGGGGCAAGCGGGACGCCAATGGCGAGGGCGCTCACGTTCGAGAGCGTGTTCACCCCGGTGGGATGGAACAGCAGGGTCGAGTAGAAGAGGCTGTGACCGTGGGCGAGCGCGTAGGCGGGCCAGGCGAGGAACCAGAGCACGAACGCGGGGTCGTCGCACCCGCAGGTTGCCACCCCGGTCGGGTGGGTCGACCACACCTGCCACCACAGGCCGATCGACACCAGCAGGTAGATCGCGAAGGCGATGCCGAACACCGCCAGGGGCCGACGGGTCCTCCTGCCGAGGCCGACGGGCGTCCGGTGCGCCTGCCGAGATCGGGAACCCGCATGGCGGGATGGCTGACGCCCGGTCTGCGTAGTGACGAGGCCGCCTTCCTCGGTCGCTCCGACACCGCCAGTCATTGCGCGGAGGCCGCGATGATGCAGTCCGGTACGTCTTGCCGGGCCCCGGCCGGGATCAACCCGCCTGTCGTGCACCGCGTGAACGCCAGCGGAGTCACCGCTAGCTGCGGAGCAGGGGACTGGACGCCGGCCCACACCCAGGCGTCGTCGCGGAGCTCGGGCCTTCGACCGATGGCGGCGGTGAACAGACCGAGCGCCGTCTCGGGGCTAGTTCCCTGGTCGTAGCGAGGCAACCCCGACGGATCGGGGACGACCACCATCGTCACCCCCCAACCAGCGAGGGCTCGTCGCACTGCGTCGACGTTGCTGGTTGTCCCCGAGGGTGGTCCTGACAGCGAGAGGGATGCGGCGCTGAGCACCTCGAGGCCGGGGCGCTCGGCGCCGGCACGGGCTGGTATGCCGGCGGGTCCGCCACCGCCAACCATGGCGAAGTGTAGCGAGTCGACCGCCTGCCAGGCCATCGGCGCCTGGACGCCTGAGAACGGGGCCGGGTACGCCAACACGACCTGGCCAGGGGGGAGACGCGGGGCGGCGTCGGCAAACCAACGAGGGAGTCTGATTGGCTGGACCGTGAGCGGGACCTTGCCGACGACAGCTGTACCGATAGGCACCGTCCCCACGGCAGCCACACCGAGAGCGGCCAGCGAGGCGAGAACGCCAGTCAGAGCAGGGCCGCGGCGGGCCCAACGGCGGCCGGCGATCCGTGGCAGCAGCTCGGCGGCAGAGCCACGTGCTCGGTCAACGATGATGGCGAGCATCACGGCGGCGCACAGCGTGGTGACGGCGACGAAGCGTCCGGGAAGGATGTTCTGGACCAGCGGGACCTGGGCGAGGAGCCGCCAGGGCACCCAGTAGCGGCTCTCCACCCCGAGCGATAGCAGGACACTGATCACCCCGAGCCCACCGAACAACCACAGGCGCCGATCGCGCCACCAGACGACGAGACCAGCAGCGAGCACGACAAGCAGACCGAGCCCGAGGTACTCGTACGACGGCAGCGCCGGACCCAAGTACCCGCCGAGCAGTTGGGACACGCGCCGGTCGGAGGTCGAGAAACCCAGGTGCCAGAGGCCACTGGGTGTGATGCCGCCGCTGCCGGCAGTCAGCGTCGGCCACACCCGCCCGGACAGGTGAGCTGAACCAGCTAAGGCGAACCACAGCGGGTAGGCGAGGAGTACCAGGGCAACGACGGCCCCGATTCCGAGGCCGCGAGCAGCATGGGGAAGGCGACCGATCAGATCCTGCCGGTCGGTGAGCAAGGCGTTCGTCCCGAGCATCACCAGCGCCGCGACAGCGGAGATGGCCATGATGACCACCATCTCGCTGCTCACGAAGAACTCCACCGTCACGAGGAGCCCCAGGGCCGCGCCAACCAACGCGGGCTGGCGCCGCTGGCGCACGAGCAGCTCGTCGAGGCAAGCGACCACGAGAGGCAGGAGCACCAGGAAGCCGAGCATGATGTGCGCAGTGGCTACCGCTGTCAGCACGAATGGGGAGAACCCGTAGACCAGGCCACCGACGAAGGCGGCCGGCGTCCAGGACACCCAGCGGCGCAACAGCCAGAACATCGCCAGGGCCGACAGGGCCGGCGCCAACGTCAAGGCCACGTTCAGCGTGGCGACCGGCCCGAACAGCAGCGTCACCGGGACAAGCGGAACGCCAATGGCGAGGGTGCTCACGTTCGAGAGCATGTTCACCCCGCTGGGATGGAACAGCAGCGTCGAGTAGAACAAGTTGTGACCATGTGAGAGCGCGTTGGCGGGCCAGGCCAGGAACCAGGTGACGAAGGCAGCATCGCCACATCCGCAGGTCGCCACCCCGGTCGGGTGTGTCGACCAGACGTGCCACCACAGTCCGACCGACACCAGCAGGTACGGCGCGAAGGCCACTGCGAGCGCCACCAGGGACCGACGACTGAGCGCTCGACGAGAGCGGGAACCCTCCGAGATCGAGGATTGTCGACGTGTTGTCGATGACCCGGTGAAGGTGCTCTTCTCGGTCGCCTCGACTCCGTCTGCCACAGGCAAGTCTGTCATGCTCCCCGCTGACGGCTATCCAGGGCTGCCGGGCGCCCACTGCTGCGGCAGCGCAAGAGGGGAACGCGGGGCCGGGGATGAGGGACCGGCCCCGGCCTCGGCCGTCTCGGGCTCGATCGGCGGTTCCCGCCGTCGCCGTCGCCACCAGTCGAACGCCGCGGCCAACGCGACCGATGTCAGCACGACGAGGACCGGCTCCGCTTCGACGCGGAAACGGACCTGTCCGTAGGACACCACAGCGCTCAGCGTCACGATGATCGGCGGCACGAGAAGCGGCCAGACCGGAGTGCGACGCCGCCACAGCACCGCGGTGCCGCCGATGGCCAGAGCGAGCATTGGGTAGTAGAAGGCGAATCCCAGCTCAGTGACCCAGCGGGGACGGCCCTCGGTCTCATTGAGCGCGTCTTGGGGACGGAAGACGCTCCAGTCGCGTCCCACGCGTGCCGCGAGGACAACGGGCAGGCGCTGCAGGTGGCCGCGCATGTAGGCGAACGCTTTGTCGCGATAGGCCCTGGCCGCCACCGAATCGTCGCCGGAAGGTGGGTTGGCCGGAAGGCACTGCCCGGGAGTGAGGGTGGTCCCACCGATCAGGTTGCCGTAGTACGCGACATCGCAATTCGAGCCGGCCAAGGCGATCCCGTCGTTCGTCGACACGAAGGTCGCATCTTGAAATCGGGCCAGGTCGTAGCCGAACCATGGTGCGATCACCAGCCCCGACACCGCCACCACCGTGCCCGCCGTCGCCAGGCCGGACCGCCAGGAGGTCCGGCGTCTCCACAGGAGGAACCACACGGCGAGCAGAGGAGCGAGCAGCACCACCTCGGCTCGGGCGAGAGTCGCCAGCCCACACACCGCGCCGAGTCCGGCTGCGGTCAGCAGGCGTGGCCGCCGCACCAATTTGTAAGTCAACAGGAGGGCGCCCGCGACGGTCAACGCTGTCAAGGTCTCGGACATGATGAGCCCGTCGTTCACCCACAGGAACGGGTACGCGGCGGCGATGCCCGCAGCGAGCAGTCCCGCCCCGTCGCCCGCGATCTCCCGGGCCAGGAGGCCCACGAGCACCACGGTGACCCCGCCGAGCACGACCATGGTGAAGCGCATGGCGAGCGGGTTGCCGTTGGTCGCCCACGCCACGGGGGTGAGCACGAGCGCAGTGAGCGGCGGATGCTGGGCTGACGGCATGGCGGGAGCAAGCGGATGGGTTATCGGAAGGAACGGATCGGTGAAGCCGCCCCCGAAGGCCACTCGGTCGGCCTCGAGCTGGTAGTAGGCAGCGTCGTAGAAGTGCCGGTCGTAACGGGTGACTCCCAGCACGAAGGTCGCGCGGATTGCCAAGGCCGCAGCAACGATGAGAAACAGCGTCACGATGAAGCGCCGGCGGCCAGAGACAAGCGCCACGAGCCGGCAGCCTAGGGGCTCGGGCCGCTCCAGCGCGTTGCACCGCACGGTCAGGCCGGCCGCCACGGTGCGAAGCTTCCCGCGCTCCAGGGGTTACCCTGACTCGTCATCACGTCATCCACGCCCATTCATCAGCTGACGTTCCCTGGGGGGTTCGACGGACTGGCCGAAGCTCATGCATGGCATTCCAGCACTCGTACACTGCGGCCCTGCAGGGCCTAGCCGGCCGGCATGACGATCACCGGCGAGCGACCCCTGGCCTTGCCGCGACGGCGGCGGGCCGCCGGCGCCCCAGCGAAGGCCGCCGCCCCCCAGCGGCACATGCCCGCCCTGGACGGGCTGCGGGCCTTCGCCGTGACGGCGGTGATCGCCTACCACCTCAACCTCACGCACGCGGGAGGCGGCTACCTCGGGGTCGACGTCTTCTTCGTGCTGTCCGGCTTCCTCATCACCGGGATCCTGGTCGAGGAGCGAGCCCGCACCGGCCGGATCGTCCTGAAGGCGTTCTGGGCTCGGCGAGCCCGACGGCTCCTCCCGGCCCTGCTGCTGATGCTGTCCGCTTTGGCCCTGTATGCCGGACTAGGCAGCCCGGGTCTGGACCGGTCGACCTTGCGGCCCGACGCCCTGTCGACCCTCTTCTATGGGGCCAACTGGCATCTGATCTTCACCCACAGCTCGTACTTCGCCCAGTTCTCGGCTCCCTCACCGCTCCTGCACACCTGGTCCCTCGCCATCGAAGAGCAGTTCTACCTCTTGTGGCCGCTCATCCTGCTTCTTCTGCTCCGAGCAACCCGGGGTTCGCGTCGCCTGCTGACCGGCGCCATCCTGGCCCTCGCCGCCGGCTCGGCCGCCTTGATGGGGCTGCTGTACCACCCTGGCGTCGATCCGAGCCGCATCTACTACGGCACCGACACGAGGGCTTTCGAGCTGCTCATCGGGGCCGCCCTCGCCGTTGTCATGGCCGGGCGATCGCGTCCGTCCCGAGCCCCTCGGCGGGCGTTGCACACCGCCGGGTTGGTCGCCATCGGAGCCGTCGCCGCAGCCTGCGCGACCGCGTCGCCGCAGGGCTGGATCTGGCGGGGCGGACTCGTCGGCGTCGGCGTCCTCACCGCGGTGGTCATCGCAAGTATCAGCCTTACGCGGTCCGGCCCGCTCGGGGCCGTCCTGTCGCTGGCACCGATCCGGTGGATCGGGATCATCTCCTATGGGCTGTACCTGTGGCACTGGCCGGTCATCGTGCTCATGACCCGCACCAAGACCGGGATCTCGGGTTGGCCCCTCAGGGGAGCACAGATCGGAACCATGCTGGCGCTGGCCACCGCCAGCTATCTCCTCGTCGAGCGACCCATCCGGCGGGCCCGGTGGGCGGGCTGGAGACCCTGGTTGACGGCCCCCGCCGCTGTCACGGCGACGGCCGCTGCGTTGGTGGCCGCCACGGCCGTTCCGAGCACCGTGGCGGCGGCCGTCGCCCCTCCGGTGACCAGCTCCAGGCCTGCCCTTGCGGCGGCCACGCCGACCGCCTCGACCAGCGTGATGGTGGTGGGCGGCAGCACGGCCCTCAGCTTGGCCTCCGGCATGGAGGACGCCGCCGGCGCGCACGGGCTGGCTGTCCACAATGCAGCCGGTCCCGGCTGCAGCATGGCCGAGGGGTCGACGGCCGACGATCTCGACGGGATCACCCGTCCGACGACCGAGTCACCGGCCTGCCGGTGGCGCGCGGCCTGGCCGCGCCAGCTCCAGCAATGGAAGCCGACGGTCGCCTACGTCGCCTTCGGCGCCGAAGACACCGCCGACCACCTCATCGACGGCCGCTGGATGACAGTGGGAACACCCGAGTGGCAGGCCTACTACCAGGGCGAGCTGGCGCAAGTGGCCGCGCTCCTCGGCTCCGGGGGAGCTCGCGTCGTGATCGCGACCGTGCCTCAGTACTCCCAGCCGTCGACAGCGGGGAAGCGCTCTCCCACCTTCGCCGATCCGGTCCGTCTCGCAGCGTTGAACGCGGTCTACCGCTCATTCGCCGACGCGCATCCCGAGGTGACGCTCTATGACATGGCGTCCCAGGTCGCGCCAGGAGACCTCGGCGACGGGCCAAATCTCAGCCGTCCGGTCGCCGACCGGGTGGCCGACAACGTCGACGCCTCGCTCTCGATGATCGCCAATCCGACGATCCACCTCCCACCGGGGAGGATCCTGTCGCCGGCCGACCCGCTCCGGGTCATGATCGTCGGCGACAGCGTCATGATGGATGCCGCTCCTGGTCTCGAGGCGGCCCTCGAGGCGACGGGCGTGGTGAAAGTGGTGGCGAACGACCCCAAGAAGTGGTGGGGACTGACGAACAACTCGGGCTGGAAGAGCGCCTGGCCCCAGCTGATCCGCGAGGATCGCCCGGAGCTCGTCATCGGCTCATGGAGCTGGGACAACGGTGCCGCGGAGGCGGACCCCGCCGCCTACAGCCGGACGGTCGGGCAGGCGATGGGCATGCTGCTCGCTCCGGGGGACGGCGTCGACGGCGTCGCCATCATGGAGTTCCCCCCCTACGGACCACCCGCCTCCGTCGTCGATCCGGCCAAGGCGCAGCAGGCCCTCGCCGGCCTGGAGCGGGGCCGCACCGCCTGGGACTCGTTGATGGCCTCGGTCGCCCCGCGATGGCCGGGTCAGTACATGTTTCTTCCGGTCGCCAGCTCGCTCGAGGTGAACGGCCAGTACTCGACCTGGTTGCCAGGGCCCGGGGGGGTCTTGTCGAGGGCCCGGAAGACTGACGACTTCCACCTCTGCCCGACCGGAGCGGCGGCGCTGGGCCAGGCGACGCTGACCCAGCTCACGCCCGTGCTCGATCTGCCTCCTCCAGCGGCCAGTTGGTGGTCGGGCTCGTGGACGAAGAACTCGACGTACAACGACCCTTCCGGGAGCTGTCCCGACGACCACCCCTGAGCGTGTCCTCGCGCCGGCCCACGGCGAGGGCCACCCGTCGACCGTCCGCCCCCGGTAGCTCGTTAGCATGACTTGGATGGCGTGGCAGAAGGGGGAGCAGGGCGGGCCCGCGACCGGAGCGCTGCACAGCGGCGCGACTGAGGTTCCCCTCTGATGGCCGGCTCGACCACCGCTGCCCCGAGCGGCGCGACGAGGAGGGCACGCGTGAGTGCCCGTCCGTCCGTCGTGGCCCTGCGCCGAGCCGGCCCCCTGGCCTTCGCCGGCGTGGCTGCCAACGCCGCCAATGTCATCGTCACCGTCACGATCGCCCACCTGCTCAGCTCCCGCGACTACGGATCGCTGGGACAGCTGCTGGTCCTGTTCCTCGTGCTCTCGATGCCAGGATCGGCCCTGCTCGTGGCCGTCGTGCGGCGGGTCACGGCCTGGTCGATGGCAGGTCAGGCCGATCGGATCAAGCCCTGGGCGTCCAGCGTGCGCCGCTGGGGGTTCCTGGGCCTGGCCCTCCTGGCCCTGGTGGCGTGGCTGAGCCGTTCGTGGCTCGCGACCGCGCTCTCGCTGCCTGGCCCCGACGGGGTGGCGGAGTTCCTGATCGCCGGGGGGGCGTGGGGACTCCTCTCGTTCGAACGAGGGCTCATCCAGGCCGACCGCAACTACACCGGCCTGGCGTGGAACCTGTGCGTCGAGGCCGGAGTCCGGACCACGCTGACGGTGGCCCTCATCGGCATCGGTCTCGGCGTGGAGGGGGCTGGACTGGCGCTGATGGCAGCCATGGGCGCCGCCATCGGCCATGCCCGTTGGGCCGAGGCGCGCGCCCGTCCCGCCGTTGCACCGCCGGCAACCGAGCAGGCCGAGGCCGGCCCGGG
The DNA here is from genome assembly GCA_036491125.1 of Acidimicrobiales bacterium. NCBI lineage: Bacteria > Bacillati > Actinomycetota > Acidimicrobiia > Acidimicrobiales > Acidimicrobiales bacterium. Next base: position 25,187 of record DASXCO010000205.1, read on the forward strand.
AGGCCGGCCCAATGGACAGGTGCCGGCGCGAAGCGCCCAGGCCGGCCCGGGAGGCCGGCACGAAGGCGACCCTGAAGAGGTCGAGCCCGAGGTCGGGCCCTCCCCCGTGCTGCCCATCGAGGAGGCAGACGCCGAAGGCCTACCGACCACGGCGGCTGCGGCAGTCGACGACGCGGGCCGGGGGCGGCTCCTTGCCGTGGACCTCGTCGCCGCCCTCGGGGCCTTGTTCTTCCTCGCCGCCCTCCAGGGCCTCGACGTCGAGATCGTGGGCCGGGAGTCGCCCGGCTCGGTCGGCTCGTACAACGCCATCTCGGTGGCATCCAAGGCCGTGGTCTTCCTCGCCATCGTGCTCAGCGGCTATCTGCTGCCCGAGGCGGTGGTGCGCTGGCGCCGGGGCGGCCACGCCCTCAGCCAGCTCGGCGTGGCACTCGTTCTCGTGGCGGTACCGGTTCTCGTGCTCACCACGTTGGCCGCCGCCGCGCCCGACGAGATGCTGCGAATCCTCTTCGGGCCGGACAAGGTGCGGGCAGCCTCCGCCTTCGCCACCCTCGCCCTGGCCATGGGATGCCTCGCCGCCAGCACGCTGTTCACCTACTACCTCCTGGGCATCGGACGCCGGTGGATCGTCGGTGTCCTGGCCGTGGCGACCTTGGTCACCATCCTGCTGGTCAACGCCGCCCACGGGCACGCCCTTTCGACTGCGCGGGCCGAGCTGGCCTGCCAGGGCGCGCTCGCCCTCATCCTCGGGATCCTGGTCGTATCGGCTCCCAGGAGCATCCGATCCGGTAGCCTGACTCGTTCGTGATACGGCCGCGTGCCAACGGGCATAACCCGGTCACCAGACGTTGACGAGGAGCGCGAGGCAGGATGCATTCTGAGGCGGGCTCGGCCACGCCTGGGCCCGGCTCCCGACGAGACGTCGAGGCCGGTTCACGAGCCGACGCTCCCGGTCGCCCGGGGGGCACGTCTCCCGAGGGCGATATCGCCGCCATCGCCCACCGGGCCGGCCTGCACCGCATCCACATCCTCGCCTGGCGGGACCTCGACGATCCTGAGGCGGGCGGCTCGGAGCTGCACGCCTCGACGATCGCCCGGCTGTGGGCGCAGGCCGGCCTCGACGTCACCATGCGGAGCTCGGCCGCTGCCGGCCACCCCGCGTACGCCCAGCGCGACGGTTACCGGGTGGTCCGCAAGTCGGGGCGTTACGGCGTCTTCCCCCGCACCGCCCTCAGCGGGCTGGTGGGGCGGACCGGCCAACGCGACGCGCTGGTCGAGGTTTGGAACGGCATGCCCTTCTTCTCTCCCGCCTGGGCCCGTTGCCCGCGCGTGGTGTTCCTCCACCACGTGCACGCCGAGATGTGGCGCATGGTGCTCAAGCCGGAGATCCTGGCCCGCCTCGGTGAGATGCTCGAGTTCAGCGCCGCTCCGCCGGTCTACCGCCGCAGCCGCATCGTCACACTGTCGTCGTCGTCGAAGCAGGAGATCGTCGAGATGCTCCGGCTCCCCGAACGCAACATCTCGGTCGTCCCCCCGGGCGTCGATCGTCGCTTCACCCCTGGGGGGGCCCGTTCACCGCGACCGCTTGTCGTCGCCGCTGGACGGCTGGTGCCGGTCAAGCGCTTCGAGCTGCTCATCGACGCGCTCGTGGAGCTGCGAGAACGCCATCCCGGCCTCGAAGCCGTGATCGTCGGCGAAGGCTACGAACGACCCGCCCTGGAAGCTCGCATCCGCGCTGCTGGAGCGGCCGGGTGGTTGACCCTGCCCGGGCACCTCAGCGACGACGACCTCCTGTCGTTGTACCGGAGGGCGTGGGTCCTGGCCAGCACCTCCTTGCGCGAGGGATGGGGCATGACCGTCACCGAGGCCGCCGCCTGCGGGACGCCTGCCGTGGTCAGCCGCATCGCCGGTCATCTGGACGCGGTGGACCACGGCGCCAGCGGCTTTCTCGCCGATGGGCCCGAGCTGGCCGAGCACCTGGACCTCGTGCTGCGAGACGGGGCGCTGCGCCGGCGGCTGGGGAAGGGCGCGCTGGAGCTCGCCTCCCGGTACACGTGGGAGGCCACCGCCCGGGGCACCCTCGAGGCGCTCGCCTCGACTGCCGCGGCGCGCCCGCACCCATGAGCATCCTGCGTACGGCGCCCGCTCGCCGGGCCGCCCGATCCGAGGCCCAGCCGAGGCCGGGTCGGGGCGCGGATGTCCGGCGCTGGGGCGTACCGCTGCTGCTGGCGGCGGTGGCCTACATCCCGCTGCTCGCCACCAAGCCGGGCATGGTCGAGGCCGACACCAAGCAGTACCTCTACATCAACCCGGGAAAACTGCTGGCCGGCGCGTCGACCCTCTGGGACCCCAACGTGGGCATGGGGACCGTCACGCACCAGAACATCGGCTACCTGTTCCCGATGGGTCCCTTCTTCTGGGTGTTCAACGCCATAGGGGTGCCGGTGTGGGTGGCGCAGCGGCTGTGGATCGGGTCACTGCTCTTCGCTGCCGGTATGGGGATGCTCTTTCTGGTGCGCACCCTGGCCGCCGACGGGACCGCCCGCCACGCCGGTGCTGCGGTCGGCGACGGCACGTGGCGATCGACGGTGACCATCGGCTCGGGCTGGAGGACCCCGGCGGTCACGGTCGCGGCGCTGGCCTTCATGCTGAGCCCCTACGTGCTCCAGTACGAAGCGCGCATCTCCGCCTTGCTGATGCCGTGGGCCGCCCTCCCCTGGCTGGTCGCCTTCGTGGCCCGAGCGCTCAGAGTCGGCGGCTGGCGCTACCCGGCGCTGTTCGCCCTCGTCACGGCCATCACCGGAGCCGTCAACGCCACCAGCATCGTGTACGTCCTCATCGCCCCCCTCTTGTGGTTTCCCTACGCCGTCTGGATCCTTCGCGAGGTCACGCTCCGGCGCGCCCTCGTCATCCTGGTCCGCATGGGCGTCCTCACCGCCCTGCTGTCGCTCTGGTGGCTGGCCGGCCTCGCCACGCAAGCCGGCTACGGCCTCGACGTCCTGCGCTACAGCGAGACCGTGCAGGCGGTGGCGTCGGCCTCCCTCAGCTACGACATCCTGCGCGGCTTCGGGTTCTGGTACTTCTACGGCCAGGACGGCATCGGCCCGTGGATACAGGCCTCGGTCGACTTCACCCGCTGGCCGTGGTTGCTGCTCGTCAGCTACGCCGTGCCGGCCGCGGCGTTCCTCGCCGCCGTCGTGATCCGGTGGCGGCACCGCCTCTACTTCATCGCCTTGATCGGCATCGCCGTCGCCATTGCTGTGGGCGTCCACCCCTACGACCACCCCGCCGCACCTCTCGGATCGCTGCTGAAGTCTTTCGCCACCGGTTCGACAGCTGGGCTCGCGCTGCGCAACGTGGCCCGAGCCATCCCGCTCCTCGCCCTCGGCTTCGCCATGCTGCTGGCGGCGGGCGTCGAGGCCCTGTCGGCGTGGTGGAGCCGGCTCGGTATCATCGCTGCCGTCGCCATCGGCGGACTCGTCGCGGCCGACATTGCGCCGCTGTGGGCCGGCCAGTTCGTCGACGCCAACCTCTCTCGTCCCAGCCAGCTACCGAGCTACTACCAGGCTGCGGCCAACTACATGGACGCACAGGGGAACGCCACCCGTGTGATGGCGCTGCCCGGCATCGACTTCGCCTCCTACCGGTGGGGCAACAACCTCGTCGATCCCGTCGAGCCGGGCATCATGTCCCGCCCCTTCGTGGCGCGCGAGCAGGTCCCGTGGGGATCACCGCCATCCGCCGATCTGCTGGTGGCCCTCGACGACCGCCTACAGCAGGGCACGTTCGACCCCGCGTCCCTCGCTCCGCTCGCCCGTCTCATGGGTATCGGTGACGTCGAGCTGCGTTCCGATCTGCAGTACGAGCGCTACCTGACCGCCAGGACGCTGCCCACCGCGGCCCAGTTCAACCCGCCGCCGCCCGGCCTGAGCCAGCCGGTGGGCTTCGGTCCACCGGCGAGCCTGCACACCTCGGTCCCGCTCGTCGACGAGCAGACCCTGGGGCCCTCGGCCACCACGCCGGACCCGGCGGACCTCGAGGTCTACGGGGTCACCGACCCCCGGTCGATCCTGCGAGCCGAGCCGGCCCAGGAGCCGCTGGTCGTCGCCGGCAACGGCGACGCGCTGGTCGACGGCGCGTCGGCCGGTCTGCTCAACAGTCAGCAGACGGTGCTGTACCAAGGTGATCTCGACACCAACACCGCCGCTGAGCGACAGGCCCTCGGCGCCGGCGCCGATCTCGTGCTCACCGACACCAACCGCCGCCGGGCCGAGCGTTGGGACACGATCACCCAGAACACCGGCTACACGGAGCAGGCCGGCGAGACGCCTCCGGTGCCCGATCCCAACAACAATCCCCTGCCGCTGTTCCCCGGGGCGACCGACGGCACCCGTACCGTCACCCAGCAAGGCGGTATCGCCTCGGTCCAAGCGTCCGGCTACGGCAACCCGGTCTCGTACACACCCGCCAACCGCCCCGACCTGGCCATGGACGGCGATCTCTCCACGGCTTGGGAGGTAGCCGCGTTCAGCAAGGTCGACGATCAGGGCCAGTACCTCCGGATCAACTCGACCCACCCGGTCACCACCGACCACGTCAACGTCGTGCAGCCCCAGACCGGGCCCCGCGACCGCTTCATCACCCGGGTCACCCTTCGCTTCGACCACGGACCGGACGTCTCGGCGCAGCTCGGGCCCAGCTCGCTCACACCGGGCGGGCAGACCATCACCTTCCCGACGCGCACGTTCGGCCGGGTCGACGTCGTCGTTGACACCACCAATTTCGGACTGCGTTCCAACTACAAGACGGCGAGTGGTGTCGGGTTCGCCGAGGTGCGCGTCGGCGGCGGACCCAACGGCGGTCCCATTCCGCCGGTCGACGAGGTGACCCGCCTTCCCACCGATCTCCTCTCCAAGGCGGGCACCGCGTCGATCGACCATCGCCTCGTCATCCTGATGACCCGGCTACGCGCCGATCCCTCCCAGCCGATCAAGTCTCCCCCGATAAACGCGGACGAGGAACGGTCGATGGCGCGCACGTTCTCGTTGCCGACGGCGAGGACCTTCTCGATGTCGGGCACGGCGCGCATCTCCGCCGACGCGCCCGATGACACCATCGACCGTCTGCTGGGACGGCCCACGTCGGGTCCGGGATCGGACATCGTCGTCACGTCGTCGAGCCGCCTGCCCGGTGACCTGTCGAACCGGGGCGAGAGCGCCTTCGACGGCGATCCCACGACCTTCTGGAGCCCGCAGTTCGGCGACCAGGTCGGCCAGTGGCTCCAGGTCCAGCAAGCCCAGCCCGCCACTTTCGATCACCTCAACCTGTCGGTGGTGGCCGATGGGCATCATTCGGTCCCGACCAGCCTCAGCATCCAGGCCGACGGGAAGCCTCCGGTCATCGCCGACGTGCCTCCGGTCGCCGACGTGGCCCGTACGAACGGCACCGTGCAAGTGCCCGTCAGCTTCCCGGCGGTGCAGGGCAGCACGATCCGAGTGACGATCGCCGGCGTCCGTCAGGAGAGCACGGTCGACTTCCTGAGCCAGCTCCCGAGCGTGCTGCCCGTCGGCATCGCCGAGCTCGGCATCCCCGGCGTGACCCTGCCGCCCGCCGGTCCGACGGTGCCGAACACCTGCCGGACCGATCTGATGACCGTGGACGGCAGCCCGGTGGGCCTGCGGGTCGTCGGCTCGACGGCTGCCGGCACGGCCCTCCAGGGCCTGCAGGTACAGCCCTGCGGGCCGGGATCGTCAGGGCTCTCGCTGGGTCCCGGCAACCATGTCATCCGCACGACCCAGGGCGCGGCCTCGGGCATCGACCTCGACCAGCTGGGGCTCGGGTCGGAGCGGGGCGGAGCCGCCCTGGCCACCGGGCCGACGGGCCAGGTGGTGCCGGCCACGACCATCGCCGCCTCGCCCGCACCGTCGGTGAAGGTGCTCAGCCAGGACCGGACCACGTCGAAGGTGGCCGTCGACGTCCCGGCGTCCAAGAGCCCGTTCTGGCTGGTTCTGGGGCAGAGCTTCAACAGCGGCTGGACCGCACAGGTGAACGGCGGCCCCTCGCTCGGGAGCCCGAGGTCGGTCGACGGCTACGCCAACGGGTGGCTGGTGGAGCCCAAGACGTCGGGCCAGATGCTCGTCACGCTTCACTGGAAGCCCCAGGACCGGGTGAACCTGGCGCTCTATCTGTCGGCCGTGGCCGGCCTCCTGTGCCTGCTCCTCATCTTCTGGCGTCCCCGGCGGCCTTCTGACGGTGACCGCCACCCGATCGATGCCACCACTTCGGCCGCGACGGAGCCGAGCGGTGGGGACGCACCGGTGCAGCCCCAGCTGGTCTCGCCGCTGCGGTCGACCGGGCGCCCGGTCTCCCTGCGAGCCGCCCTCGTGCTTACGCTTGCGTCCGCCGCGGTATCGGGCTTCGTCATCGGTCCGTGGGCGGCGCCGGTGGTCGGGCTGGCCGTCGCCGTTGTGGTGCTGCGTCCAACACTGCGCGCCCTGCTCACGATCGGCGCCGTAGGCCTGGTGGCGGTCACGGGGCTGTACGTCACCCAGCTCGAGGTGCGCCACAACTTCCCGTCCGGCGCCGACTGGCCGTCGAACTTCAGCGCCGTCACCTGGGTCGCCTGGTTGGCCGTGGCCCTGCTGGTGGCCGACGCGGTGATCGAGTACCTCAGATCGGTCCGGCGCCAGACCTGATCGCCGGCCCGTGCGAGCTATCGCTCGATCGGTGCCCGCACGAGGTTGCCCCACTCGGTCCACGAGCCGTCGTAGTTCCGGATCCTGGGGTAGCCGAGGAGGTGGTGGAGGACGAACCACGTGTGGCTGGAGCGCTCTCCGATGCGGCAGTAGACGATCACGTCGTCAGCCTCGGAGAGCTTCTGCTCCTGGGCGTAGATCGCCCGCAGCTCGTCGGCCGACTTGAACGTGCCGTCGTCGTTGGCCGCCCGCTTCCACGGCACGCTGGCGGCACCGGGGATGTGACCGCCCCGCAGCGCACCCTCCTGGGGGTAATCGGGCATGTGGAGCAGTTCACCGCTGAACTCGCCCGGCGAGCGGACGTCGACGAGGCGACCCCGGCTCGCGAGATGCCGGCTGACGTCGTCCCGGAAGGCCCGGATCGGAGGATCCGCGCGCTGGACGGCGGGGTACTCGGCCGCGGGTCGGGTCGGCACATCCGTGACCAGCGGGCGGCCCTCCTCGATCCACTTCATCCGGCCCCCGTTGAGCAGCCTCACGTCGGGATGGTCGAAGAGTGTGAACACCCAGAGCGCATACGCCGCCCACCAGTTGAAGTTGTCGCCGTAGAACACCACCGTGTCGTCGCGGCCGATCCCCTTGGCCGACATCAGCTCGGCGAACCGCTCGCCGTCGACGTAGTCACGGGTCACCGGATCGTTGAGGTCGAGGTGCCAGTCGACCTTGATCGCTCCGGGGATGTGCCCGGTCTCGTAGAGCAGCACGTCCTCGTCCGACTCCACCACCACCAAGCCGGGATCCTCGAGGTGCTCGGCCAGCCACGACGTCGTCACGAGCATGTCGGGCCGGGCGTACTGGCCCAGCTCGGTCGCCGGATCCTGTTGGACAGTGGACATGGTGACCTCCTTCGTCGCCCTCCTGAAGGGCAGGTCAAACTCGACAGTAGTGGTCACGGACCCGACCACCTCCGGGCCCCGTAGAGTATGGGGACATGGCTTCCACGGCGACCTCGCCCCGCCTCCAGCACATCGTCGACCTGTTCGCGGGAGCCCCCAAGGAGCTCAGGCTCCAGGCGCTGCTCGAGTACTCCCGCAAGGTACCGCCCCTGCCTGCCGAGCTGGCCTCCAACCGCGAGGGCCTCGAGCAGGTGCCCGAGTGCCAGACGCCGTTCTTCCTCGCTGTCGAGGTCGGCGACGACGACCGCGTGTCGCTGCACTTCGACGTCCCCGACGAGGCTCCGACGACGCGGGGCTTCGCCGGCATCCTCCACAGCGGCCTCGACGGCGCCACCGCCGAGGAAGTGCTGGGCACGCCCAACGACTTCTACACCCGCATGGGGTTGTCCGAGGCCATCTC
>DASXCO010000206.1 GCA_036491125.1 Acidimicrobiales bacterium
GGGCGAAAGGGGCGAATATACACACGTAATGTCTGGTGGCTCGCTCGCCCGTCGCGCCGGCGTGCTTGTAACCGTCTTCGCCCTGCTCCCGGCGCTGGCCTGGTCCTGCTCCGCCTCGGGCACTCCGTCGGCGCCCAACGATCCGTTCTGGCCCCAGCAGTGGAACATGACCCAGATCGGTGTGCCGGCGGCGTGGGGCGCCAGCACCGGCCGAGGCGTGAAGATCGGGATCGTCGACACGGGAGTCGACCTCGGCCACCAGGATCTGACTGGCAAGGTCGTCGCCGGCACCAACTGCATCAACTCCGGGGGCGACTCCACCAAGTGCAACGGGAGCGCCCAGGACGACAACGGGCACGGCACGCACGTTGCGGGCATCGCCGCCGCGTCGACCAACAACGGGCTGGGCGTAGCGGGCACGGCACCGGACGCCCAGCTGGTGGTGGCCAAGGCCCTGGACTCCCGGGGCTCCGGCAACTTCTCGGACGTCAACGCCGGCATCATGTGGGTCGTCGACCACGGCGCCCGGGTGGTCAACCTGAGCCTCGGTGACTCCACGCCGATCATCCCCGGCCTGCTGGGGCAGAACTCCCTGGAGACCGGCATCGAGTACGCCTGGAGCCACGGCGCGGTGCCCGTGCTGGCCTCGGGGAACACCAACTACTTCGGCCTCGGCAGCCAGAACTACGGCAACACCGACGCCATCATCGTCGGGGCGACCGGCACCAACGGCCAGATGACGAGCTACTCGAGCCCCCCGGGCAACGCCAAGTGGTCGATCGTGGCGCCGGGAGGCGACGGGTACGACGGCACCGGCCAGCCCAGCTGTGACGGCGCTGCCCGGGCGAACTGCGTCATCTCGACGTACTGGTCGGCGGGACAGGCCAACTCCTACGGCTACGACGAGGGGACATCGATGGCGACCCCGCAGGTGACGGGGACCGTGGGCCTGCTCCTGGCGATGGGACGCACCCCGCAGCAGGCGGTGTCCGAGACCCTTTCCTCGGCCAACAAGGCGACCGCCTGCGGGTCCGGCTGCGCCGGCCGCCTCGACGCCTCCAGCGCCGTCGGCGCCGGTCCGGCCCCCGCCGCCCCGTCGAGTCCCGCCGGCGGCTCGTCCGGTCACGCGACCAGCGGGGCGGCCTCCGCCAAGCCGTCGGGCTCGGCAACCACAGGGACCCAGGCCCAGCAGCCGAGGACGTCCTCCTCGGTGTCCTCCGTAGCCAGTCCGTCGCCCAACTCGCGGGAGACCGCGGCCGGGAACCTGGGCATCCCGAGCTCCGGCCAGGGTCGCGACGGCCGACTATCGGACGTCGCCGGCGTCTTCGCCGTGCTCGCCTTCCTCGCCGCTGGGTTCACCGCAGCCTTCCGAGTGCGCCGGCACTTGCGGAGCTGAGTCTTCCGACGCCTCCCGGAGCGGCCCGAAGACGTGGGCTGTGACCAGCGAAAAAGAGCGGGCCCCTCCGGCTTTCGATTTCGCCGGCACGTCCCGCTAGATTGCCCCGCGTGAACCGCGAGCTCCGCCGGGGTGGCCACGGCTCCCACTCGCGACGAGGTCTCTGGGTCGCCATCGGCCTGGCCTTGGTCGCCGTCTCCGGCTCCGCATGCACCATCCCCGCGTTCGGCGGGTTCAAGGGCGCCACCGACCAGGGTCACGCCGCGTTCCACATGTGGGAGTGGTCCCTCCTGGTGGCCATGGCCGTCGGGGTCATCGTGTGGATACTCATCTTCTGGTCGGTCATCCGCTACCGGAAGAAGAGCGACGAGCTCCCCAAGCAGATCCGCTACAGCACCCCCGTGGAGATCTTGTACACCGTGGTGCCGATCCTCATCGTGATCGGGCTCTTCTACTTCACGGTCATCGTCGAGGACCGGATCGACGCGGTGAGCCCGACCCCAGCGGTGACGGTGAGGGTCACCGGCTACCAGTGGGCCTGGCGCTTCGACTACCAGGGATCGGGCGTCTCCGTCGTCGCCGAACCCAACCACCTCCCTCAGCTGGTCCTGCCCGTGGGCGTGACCACCCGCATCAACCTCGTCTCCAACGACGTGGTCCACGGCTTCTACATTCCCGCGTTCAACTTCAGCCGCTACGCTCAGCCGGGGGTGACCAACACCTTCGACTTCAACCCGACCGAGAGCGGGACCTTCGTCGGTCGGTGCGCGCAGTATTGCGGCCTTTACCATTCCCAAATGCTGTTCAGCGTCAAGACCGTGAGCCGGGGGGAGTTCAGGACCTGGCTGGCGGGCCAGAGCTCGGGAGCGACGGCATGACCATCATCGGCGAACGCCCGGCGACCATCGTTCACGAGCCCGAGCACGGGGCCGAGCCCTCGGGGATCTACAAGTGGCTCACGAGCACCGACCACAAGGTCATCGGCAAGAGCTACCTGATCACCTCGTTCCTCTTCTTCCTACTTGCCGGCCTCCTGGCCATGGTCATGCGCACCCAGCTGACCGAGCCCAACAGCACGATCGTGAGCCAGCACGCCTACAACGAGCTGTTCACGATGCACGGCAGCCTGATGATGTACCTGTTCGCGGGGCCGTTCGCCTTCGGCGGCTTCGCCAATGTCATCGTGCCGCTCCAAGTCGGTGCCCCCGACATGGCGTTCCCCCGACTCAACGCCCTGTCGTACTGGCTGTACCTCAGCGGCGGGCTCATGATGGTCTCGGGGTTCTTCACCGCGAGCGGCGCCGCTGACTTCGGCTGGGTGGCCTACGCGCCGCTCTCCAACGTCACCAGCACGCCAGGGGCGGGCCCGGACCTGTGGATCATGGCCCTGATCCTGACCGGGTTCTCGGCCATCTTCACCGGCGTCAACATCATCACCACCACGTTCTACCTGCGGGCGCCGGGCATGACGATGTTCCGCGTCCCGATCTTCACGTGGAACATGGTCGTCACCGGGATCCTGATCCTGATCGCGTTCCCCGTCCTCACCAGCGCCCTCGTACTCCTCATGGCCGACCGTCACCTGGGCACCCACGTCTTCACGGTCCAAGGCGGTGGTGTGCCCGTGCTCTGGCAGCACCTCTTCTGGTACTTCGGGCATCCGGAGGTGTACATCCTCGCCTTGCCCTACTTCGGCATCGTGACGGAGATATTGCCGGTCTTCTCCCGAAAACCAGTTTTCAGCTACAAGGGTTTCGTCTTCGCCACCATGGCCATCGCGGGCCTCTCCACCGGCGTGTGGGCCCACCACATGTTCACCACGGGCGTCGTCCTCCTCCCATTCTTCAGCGGGTTGTCGTACCTGATCGCAGTGCCTACCGGGATCAAGTTCTTCGGGTGGATCGGGACGATGTGGCGCGGCCAGCTCACCTTCGAGACGCCGATGCTGTTCTCCATCGGGTTCCTGGTGACGTTCCTGCTCGGCGGCCTGTCGGGCGTGCTCCTCGCCTCGCCGCCGGTCGACTTCTTCGTCCACGACACGTACTTCGTCGTGGCCCACTTCCACAACGTGCTGTTCGGGACGGCCGTGTTCGCAGGCTTCGCCGGCATCTACTACTGGTATCCGAAGATCACCGGGCGCAAGCTCCACGAGCGCTGGGGCAAGTGGCACTTCTGGCTGACGCTGGTCGGGTTCAGCGTCACCTTCATGCCCCAGTACCTGCTCGGGCTCAAGGGGATGCCCCGCCGCATCGCCGTGTACTCGCCCGCCGACGGGTTCACCACGCTCAGCCGCATCTCGACTGCTGGCGCCTACATCCTCTTCCTGTCCGTGGTGTGCCTCCTCATCAACTTCTACATATCCTGGCGACGACCTATACGGGCCGGTCCCAACCCATGGGACGGACACACGCTGGAGTGGGCAGCCGACTCGCCGCCCGCCCACCACAATTTCGAGCGACTCCCGCTCATCCGCTCCGAGCGTCCCGTGTGGGACATGAACCACGGAGAGCCTGACGCACCGGGCATCGAGGGGCCCACCGGGGTCACCGTTTGATGAGCAGCGTCCCCCCCGAGGGCACCATCCCCGAGGACAAGGCGTTCACCAAGCACCGGCGCGCGTGGATCGTCGAGGCCCGCTTCCTCGTCGGCGTGGCCATCTTCTTCGCCGCCGTGTGCGCCATGTACTGGTTCGGGTCCTACGAGCGGGCCGGGAGCGTCCTGCTCATCTTCACCGCCTTCCTGGGACTGTTGCCGGGGGGCTACCTGCTGTGGTGGTCCCGACGCATGCGGCCCCGGGCGGAGGACCGCGACGACGCCGTTCTCGGCGAGGGCGCCGGCAACGTGGGTGCCTTTCCTGACGCCAGCATCTGGCCCTTCGTCTTCGGCATCGGCGCCGGCGTCTCGGCATCGGCGTTCGTGTTCGGCGCCTGGCTCGGGGTCCTCGGCGGCAGCATGATCATCTCGGCCATCGTCGGCGTCGTGGTCGAGAGCCGCCGCGGCGGCACCGTCTGAGCGCTCCCGGCTCGGCCGGGCCCGAGGCTCCGAGACAGCTGAGCCGGCCGTTCCGCGACGGCGACGGCGTCGTGCGGGGGCAGTTGTCTGCTCTTCCAAGGGCGGGCTCCGAGATCCACCAGCCTTGGGAGGAGTCCCGCCATGACATCTCTCGTGGACACCCTGCGGCGGCCTGTGGACGACGCCTGGCGCACCATCGTCCCCTTCCGGGATGATCGCCAGTCCGCTCCCCCCGCTCCTCCTCGGCTTGAACATCGTGACCGGGCTCGTCGATGCCTTCAGCTACCTGGTGCTCGGACACGTCTTCGTCGCCAACATGACCGGCAACGTGGTCTTTCTCGCCTTCGCGCTCACCGGGGCGAGCGGCTTCTCCCCTGCTGTCGGTCCTTGCAATGTTCCTGGGAGCGCTCGCTGGAAGCCTTCTGATGCTCGAGGTCAGCGACGCCTTGAGCATCGGCGTGGCCCTGGTCATCCTCTGTCTGATCGGGATCGGCGCTGGAGCTCTCTCGCGCCTCAACCGGCAGTGGGTGCACGCCTCATAGTGCGACAGCACCCCCCGGTGCGCTCAGCGGCTAGCTGTTCCCGGCGGGGCGGTGCCAGGGGCGGAAGAAACCTCCGAAGCGGCGGGGCGGCGTGACGGCGGTGGCCTCCGTGCGGTCCACTCCGACGCCGACCTCCTCGCCGCCCTCGTCCGGCCGACGGCGGCGGTCGCCCATGGCGCCGCGGGGCACGGCCTCCTCGGGCAGCGACTCGGGCGGCGGCTCCCCTTCGAAGTCGCCCGGGCGGATGTTGGCCGGGACCGTGGTGTAGCCGCCTTCGGCAGACCGCACGACCACGTTCGAGCGCTTGCGCAGTCCCGCCCCGGGAGCACGCGAGAGCTCCTTGCAGATCTGGTACGTGGCCAGGCCCACCACGATCGGAATCGTCGGGGTCCCGATTCGGAACGTCCACAGCACCCCGTTGAGCGACACCCTGAGCGTGTTGGCCAGGACGTCGGTCGAGCTGGCCAGGAACAGCATCACGTAGAACGACAGCACGCCGACCCCGAGCCCGGTACGGACGGGTCGATCGCGGGGCCGGTCGAGCAGGTGGTGCTCCATCCGGTTCTCCTTGGTGAACCGGGCCTCGATGAACGGCCACATGTACAGAGCCGTGAAGGTCAGCCCGGGCAGGACGACCGCCGGGTAGAAGGGAGCCGAGATCAGGTACCGACCGGCGAACTGGGTCTCCCAGGCGGGCATGATCCGTAAGGCGCCGTCGAGCCAGCCCATGTACCAGTCGGGCTGCACGGCGTAGCTGACCTTGAAGGGCTCGTAGGACCCGTACAGCCAGATGGGGTTGATCTGGAACAGGCCCCCGAGGAGAGCCAGGCCGGCGAAGATGATGAAGAAGTACCCGGTCGTCTTGGCGACGTAGGTGGGCCAGAAGGACGACCCCACAACGGTTCGGTTCGTTTTCTCCTTGCCCGGGAAGTCGGTGTGTTTCTGGTGCCACATGATCCCCAGGTGGGCGACGAGAAGGCCGGCGATGACGGCGGGGATGATGAGGATGTGCAGCGAGTAGAAGCGGGGGATGATGTCGCCGTTGCCCGGGAAGTTGCCGCCCCACAGCAGGAACGCCCCCCACGTCCCGATGATCGGGAGGGACAGGAAGATCGAGAAGGCGATGCGCAGGCCGGCGCCCGAGATCTGGTCGTCCGGCAGCGAGTACCCGATGAACCCGTTGACGATGACCAGGATCAGCATCGTGAGCCCGATCATGTAGTTGAGCTCCCGGGGCCGGCGGAAGGCCCCGGTGAAGAAGATCCGGCACAGGTGCACGACGACCGCGGCAGCGAAGATGTCGGCCGCCCAGTGGTGCATCTGGCGCATCACCAGTCCGGCCCGCACGTTGAGGCTGATGTCCACCGTCGACTGGTAGGCCTCCGAGACCCGCTGCCCCCGCAACGGGAGGTAGCTGCCGTGGTAGATGACCTCATGGGTCGAGGGCACGAAGAACAGCGTGAGGAAGATCCCCGTGATGATGAGGATCACGAAGGTGTACATGGCGATCTCGCCGAGCAGGAAGGACCAGTGATCCGGGAAGATCTTGTTCAGCGCTGTCTTCCCGATCTTGGCCACCCCGAAGCGGTCGTCGGTCCAACGCGCCAGCTCGACCGTGCGGTCCTCGAGCGAGGGGCGCGGCGCGTCGCGTGACTTCATCGTCGGGCGCTTGATCACTGTCCCGCCGCCGTCTTCGGAGGATTCAACGTCGTCGACGTGTTGCGCTCCCAGAAGCCAGGCCCCACCGGCTCCTGGAAGTCCGACTGGGCTCTCAGGAAGCCGTCCCCGTTGTCCATGATAGGGAGCTGAGGTAAGAGGCGCGGTGCTGGTCCGAAGATGGGTCGGGCGCCGTTGAGGAGCGTGAACACCGACTGATGGCAGGGGCAGAGCAGCTGCTGGACCTGCTGCTGGTACAGGCTGACGGGGCATCCGGCGTGGGTGCACAGCTTGGAGTAGGCCAGGTAGCCGTGTGGTGACCACGTCTCCCGCCCCGGCAGGGTTGTGATGGGCACGGACGACGCCCTGATGAGCAGGGTCTGGGAAACCGCGTCCCCCGCGTGACCCTCGGGGAACACGGTCAGCACCCCGCCCACGTCGACGTCGTCGGCCATGACGGGACGGCCGTCGATGCGCACCAGTCTCGAGCCGCGACGAAAGAAGGTGAAGTCCAGCGCGTTCCCGGGCCGGGGGTTGTACAGGGAGCGGAGGAACGGGAAGATCCCGACGATCGAGAAGACGCCGATCGCCGCGCCCAGGAGCTTGCCGAGAAAGCCTCGTCGCTCGACGGCCACCGAGCCCCTCGAGAAGGCTGCGCCGAAGGCCCGCCGGTCCGACTCGGGCTTGGGCAGCTCGTGACGATCCTCGACGAAGGGGCCCTGGGGCATGAGGTACTTACCCCAGGCGGCGACGCCGACCCCCATCCCTCCCAGACCGAGCCCCAGGAGCGCGCCTTCGGCCTGGACCTGGCCGCCGAGCGAGTAGGTGATGGCCAGGCCGATGGTGGCCAGCACGCTGACGACGAAGCACAGGGCGACGAAGTTCTCGGCCCGGCGCGGGCGCTGGACCGGGATCTCGAGGCGGATGTCCTCCACTGCGGTGGCCGTCGCCGCGCCCGAGCCGGTGCTGGTCGAGCCAGCGCCGCCAGGATTGTCCCCGCCGGGGTTCTCGCCGCCCGTGCTCATGTGGTCGCTCCCGATCTCATCCTCACCGCCTGGGCTCACCAGCGCCCTCCAGGCGATCCCCCTCGTCGCCGGCCGGGTCTATGTGGTCGTCATCCAACGTGTGGCCGTCATCCGAGCCGGGCGGCGTGGTCGCTCCTGCCCTGATCCCGATCCAGTAGGCCGCGAGTATCAGCACACCGAGGCCCACCACGATGGCGATGAAGCCCTCCGTCACCGGCCCCACGTGACCCAGCCCCGCGCCTCCGGGGTTGGCGGGGTGCTGCAGGTAGGTCACGTAGCGGACGACGTCGTTCACCTCCTGGTCGCTCAGGGTGCCGGGCCCGAAGCGGGGCATGTTCCCCGGCCCCGTCCGGATGGCCTCGGCGATCTGGGTGGGCGACGCCTGGTAGAGGGAAGGGGCGAAGGCACTGTTGGCCAGGGCGTCGCCCACTCCGGTGATGACGTGGCACCCGGCGCAGTTCAGCCCGAACACGTCGTTGCCGTTGGCCTGGTCAGCCGCCTGTTGGTTGAGGGCGGGGATGCCGACTCCCCCGGCGCCGAGCGACGTGACGTAGGACACGATGCCGAGCTGCTGGGTCCGGCTGAACAACACCGGCTTGCGCACGGCCTGAGCGCCCGGGTACGCCAGCGGCATCCGTCCCGTCGACACCCAGAAGTCGACGGTGGCGGCGCCCACCCCGACCAGGTTGGGGCCCCGGTCGGTCCCCTCGGCGTTGAGCCCGTGACAGCTGGAGCAGTTGTCCACGAACAGCGGCTGTCCCACGGTCGACAGGGCGGACGGAACAGGAACCGTCGGCGACGTGGTCGATGGGGCGGCCGCCGGGGTGGTCGACGCCGTCGAGGCCCCGCTCCCAGGCGTGGTGGGAGCGGTGGACGGCTGGGCGCGCGCCGGCGTCGGCCTGCCGCCGAACGACAGCAGGCCCAGGGCGACCACGAAGGCCACCAGTGCAGCGGGGAGAAGGAGCCGGTTGCGCATCACGATCTAGTGGAGGAGGAACAGTGAGGCGTAAAGACCTACCCAGACGATGTCGACGAAATGCCAGTAGTAGGCGACGGCCTGGAACGCGGGTATCTCGCCCGGGTCGCCGCGGGGGCCGATCATCCGACCCAGCAGGGCCACCATGGCCAGCAGGCCGAGGGTGACGTGCAGCGCGTGAAGGCCGGTCATCATGAAGAACATCGACCCGTAGGCGTTGGTCTTCGGGGTGAAGTCGACCGTCAGCCACTCGTACAGCTGGTTGGCGACGAACGCCGCACCCAGCAGGAAGCTCATGATCGTCCAGAACCGGGCCGAGCTCCGGAGGACCTTCTCCTCCTGCCACACCGCGTGCTGCATGGTCACGCTGGACATGACCAGGATGAACGTGAAGATGCCCGCCCGGATGGGATCGACGTGGGTCGACGTAGGCGGCCAGGGGTTGCCGTCGTGGGCGCGGATGGTGAAGTAGGACGCGAACAGGCCACTGAAGAACATGAGCTCGGAGGCCAGCCAGATGATGGTCCCGACGCCCACCATGGACGGGCGCTTGGCGTGCGCGGGTCCGTAGCCCGGAGTCCCCTCGACCGGGATGGCCTGAGTCACGGGTCCAGTTCTTAGTCGAAGGGGCCGCTACCAATCACATCGGCGCCGACCGGCTCCGTTGAGCCTGGTGAGGGCGCCATGGCCGACGGCAGGGGACGCTCGTGCACGACAGTCAGGCGCCTGGTCGCACGGGTCAGGGCGACGTAGAGGGCCCGCAGGCCCTGGGGCTCCTCGTCGACGATCACGGCCGGCTCCACCACGACCACCGAGTCGAACTCGAGGCCCTTCACCACCTCGACCGGGACCACGGTGATGGCGAAATCGAGCCCGTCACGGCGGGCCTCGCCGAACGAGAGGCCGGCGCGGCGCAGACCGTCGGCCAGCGCTGGCGCCAACGAGCGGGGAGCGACGATCCCCACCGTGCCACCGCGGACGCGCGCCGCCTCGCCGTCCGCATGCGCCACCACCTCGGCGACGAGGCGGCCGGAGTCGGCGGCGACCAGGGCCGGCTCCTCCCCCGTCACACGGGCCGAGCGAGGGGGACGGACCAACGGGGCCGCCGCCTCGAGGACGCGGCTCGACACCTTCATCACCTCGTCGGGCGTGCGGTAGTTGACGCTGAGCTCGACTGTCCGCGCCGATCGTCCGGGCGCCAGGTGGGCCACGACGTCCGCCCACGTCGTCGGCGCCACGGGGCCGGTCGCCTGGGCCAGGTCGCCGACGACGGTCATCGAGCCAGAGAGCGAGCGGCGCGACACCATCCGCAGCTGCATCGGCGACAGGTCCTGGGCCTCGTCAACCACGATGTGCCCGTACGAGCGAGGCTCGTCCTCGCCGCCGGAGCCGCCGGAGGACACCGGCCCCAGCAGCACCCGGGCCTCGTCGATGAGTGGGAGGTCGGCGACCGACCAGGGGATCTCGTCCAGCGAGCTGCTCCGGCGCCGATGCAAGGCACGCAGCTCGGCGTCGTCCAGACCCGCCCGACGGCCGGCGAGGCGCAGGAGAGGCGGCGCACCATAGAGGTCGTGCAGCAGCTCCTCGGGCCGCAGGCGGGGCCACATGCGATCGAGGGCCTCGGCCAGGGCCGGCACCCGGCGCACCTCGCTGATGAACTCATCGTCCTCCAGCTCGAGAGTGGTCACGCGCTCGCCGCCGACCCGCGCCAGCGACTGCCGGTACTGCGTCAGCAGACGGCGCCCCACGAGGGTCTCCAGCTGCCGCCGCCGGGAGTTGTGGGCGCCGGAACGGCGGCGGACGGAGCTCACCACCTCGGTCGAGTCCTGGACCGTGAAGCGGAGCACCGCCGATCCGAACGGTACCTCGACGTCGCGGGCCAGCGGTCGCTGCCGGTCCCGCACCGCCCGGCCGATCAGCGTGGCCATCGCGATCCGACCCTTCAGGGCGGCCGTGTCCGGGTCGTCCGATCCTCGGGCTTCGACGCCGGAGACGAGGCTCTCGGCCGTGCCCAGGACGACGCCGTTCTCACCGAGGGACGGCAGGACCTGCTCGATGTAGCGGAGGAAGACCCGGTTGGGGCCCACGACGAGCAGGCCCTGGCGCTCGAGAGGAAATCGATGGGTGTACAGCAGGTAGGCGGCGCGGTGGAGGGCGACCGCGGTCTTCCCGGTGCCCGGCCCGCCCTGGACGACGACCACACCGGGCAGCGGGGCCCGTATGATCTCGTCCTGCTCCCGCTGGACCGTGGCCACGATGTCGCGCATGTGGCCGGAACGGGACCGCTCGAGGGCCGCCAGCAGGGCTCCGGACCCGACGCGGCCCTCGGTGTCACCGTCGGCGAGCCCGTCCTCGCCGCTCGGCTCCCCCGATGGGAGCATGAGGAGTTCGTCCTCGATGCCGAGCAGCCGTCGACCGTCGGTCGAGAAGTGCCGGCGCCGGACGAGACCCATGGGGTGGCGGGCCGTGGCCCGGTAGAAGGGCTCGGCGATGGGCGCCCTCCAGTCCACCACCAGCGGCTCGTGATCGGCCCCGGATACGGCCAGGCGGCCGATGTAGAACGTCTCGCGCGCGCTGGGGGCGGTGTCCCCAGGCGGGCCTCCCGGGCCGGCGTTGCCGGTCCCGTCGGAGGCCGCCCGGTCGATGCGGCCGAAGCACAAGGAGTGGCGACCGATCTCCAGCTGGTCGAGGCGCTGGAGGCTGGTGCGGACGATCACGTCCCGCTCCTGCCGGGCCTGGTGGGTGCCTCCCTTGCCCTGGTCGAGGACCGCCTCCAGCCGACGCTGGGCGGCATCACGCATGGCCGCCAGCCGCTCGTAGGCGTTGTCGATGTAGGCCTGCTCGCTCTGGAGATCGGGATGGGGCACCGGCAGGTCCGGGGTTGGTCCACCGTGGGCGGGGAACAGGTAATCCTAATACCGTTCACCGCCGAGGCCGAACGCCCGGCGGCGACTCCGTCGTCGGCGCAGGTAACGTCGCCGCGTGCCGCTCGAGGAGTCCCCGTTCCTGCGGGCCTGTCGGTGCCGGCCCACCGATCGGGTGCCGGTCTGGTTCATGCGCCAGGCCGGTCGATCCCTTCCCGAGTACCGCGCCATGCGCGGTGACGGCAGCGTCCTGGAGGCCATCGCCCGCCCCGAGGTGGCCGCCGAGCTGACCCTTCAGCCGGTCAGACGCTACGGCGTCGACGCCGCCATCCTGTTCTCGGACATCGTGGTCCCGGTGGAGTCGATCGGTTTCGGCGTCGACGTGGTGCCGGGGGTGGGCCCGGTCGTGGACCGCCCCTTCTCGGGTCCGGAAGACCTTTCCCGCATCAGGCCCCTCGAACCGGAGAAGGACATCCCATACGTGCTGGACACGGTGCGCCTCGTCGTGCAGGAGCTGGACGTACCCCTCATCGGCTTCGCCGGCGGCCCGTTCACCGTGGCCAGCTACCTGGTCGAAGGCGGGCCGTCCCGCAACTACGCGCGGACCAAGACCCTGATGCGGCGCGACCCGCGGACCTGGTGCCAGGTGACGGAGCTGCTCGCTGACCTCGCCCTGGCGTCACTGCGGGCCCAGGTGCTTGCCGGCGCCAGCGCCGTCCAGCTCTTCGACAGCTGGGTCGGCGTCCTGTCCCCTGACGACTATCGGGAGCTGGTGCTGCCGGCCACCCAGCGCATCTTCTCCGGGCTGGCCGACCTGGGCGTGCCCCGCATCCACTTCGGGGTCGGTACCGGGGAGCTGCTGTCGCTCATGGCTGCGGCCGGCGCCGACGTGGTCGGGGTGGACTGGCGGGTACCCCTGGACGCGGCCCGAGAGCGGGTGGGACCAGGGCGCGCAATCCAGGGCAACCTCGACCCGGCCAGCTGCCTGGCGCCGTGGGAGGTCGTGGCGCCCCAGGCGCGCAAGGTGCTGGCCGAGGGCGGCGGTCGCCCCGGTCACGTCTTCAACCTCGGCCACGGCGTGCTGCCCGAGACCGACCCCGACGTCCTGCACCGGATCGTCGACCTGGTCCACGAGGAGGGCCGAACCGGATGACGGCCGGCCGCGAGGTGGTGGTCGTGGGCGGCGGCATCACCGGTCTGGCGGCGGCGTGGGAGCTCTCGGGCCCAGCGGCCGGCGATCGTCCCGCCACGGTGACGGTCCTCGAGGCCGGGACCCGCCTCGGGGGCAAGATCGGCAGTCAGGATCTGGGCGGTCAGCCGGTCGACTCGGGGCCCGACGCCTTCGTCGCCCGCGTGCCTGATGGCGTAGCTCTCTGTCACGAGCTCGGGCTGGGCGAGGAGCTGATCGCACCGGCGACCAACACCGCGCTCATCTGGACGCGGGGCCGTCTGCGCCACCTGCCCGACGACACCGTGCTGGGGGTGCCGACGCGGCTGCGGACGCTGGGGGCCTCGAAGATCGTCTCGCCCGCAGGGCTGGCGCGCGCCGGCCTCGACCTCGTCCTTCCCGCCGACGCCTCCGCCGACGACCGCTCCGTCGCCGCGTTCATCGACGCCCGCCTCGGTCGAGAGGTCCGCGAGCGCCTCGTCGACCCGCTCCTCGGCGGCATCCACGCCGGGTCGACCGAGCACCTCAGCCTGGCTGCCACCGCGCCGCAGCTCGACGCGGCGAGATGCGAGCACCGGAGCCTGCTGCGCGGCCTGCGCCCGTCGCCACCCGAGCCCGGCGCCGCGCCCGCCCCCGTCTTCCTCACCCCGCGCCGCGGCCTCGGCCAGCTCGTCCAGGTGCTGGCCCACCAGCTGGCCGAACGAGGTGTCGAGCTGCGCACCGCGACACCGGTCGAGAAGCTCGAGCGAGCAGAGGGACGGTGGCAGGTGGGCAACCCCCACGGGCCCGTGGTGGCGGATCACGTGGTCCTGACCGTGCCGTCGTTCGTCGCCGCCGACCTGGTGGCGTCCCAACGACCCGACGCCGCTTCCGAGCTCGCCGCCGTCGAGCACGCCTCGGTGGTCCTCGTGACCCTGGCCTATCCATCCAGCGCCGTCTCGCTGACGCCGGGAGTCAGCGGGTTTCTCGTTCCCCGGGTGGACGGGCGCCTCATGACTGCGTGCACGTGGCTGTCGGCGAAGTGGCCTCACGTGGGGCGCCCCGGCCAGACCCTGCTACGGGTCTCAGCCGGCCGCTGGGGAGACGACCGGGCCGTGCGAATGGCCGACGACGAGCTCCTGGGGCGGCTGCGGGCCGAGCTGCAGGAGGCCATGGGCATCACGGCCCGCCCCGACGCCGCCGCTGTCACTCGCTGGCCGTGCGCCTTTCCCCAGTACCAGGTCGGGCACCTGGAGCGGATGGCCCGCATCCAGGGCGCCCTTGCCCGCCAGCCGGCCCTGGCCGTCGCCGGCGCCTCCTACGGAGGGGTGGGTATCCCCGCCTGCATAGGCCAGGGCCGGCGGGCGGCCCGGGCCGTGCTCGACCAGCTGGCAACTGGCGCCCGGCGATGAGCCGTCGGCCGGCGCAGCGCCCGTGTGGGGTTTGCGGGGCGAATTTGGGAGAATCGCGAGAGCTGGGCCGGAGAGCGAGGTGACGAGATGGCCAGGGCTATCTGGAGCGGGTCGATCAGCTTCGGGCTGGTCAACGTGCCCGTCAAGCTGTTCACGAGCGTGCGGAAGAAGGACGTGCGCTTCAACCAGCTCCACGCCACGGACAACGTGCGCATCCAGCAGAAGCGGGTCTGCCCCGCCGACGGCCAGGAGGTGTCCTGGGACGACCTGGTGAAGGGCTACGAGGTCAGCCCCGGCCAGTACGTCGTGGTCACCAACGAGGAGCTCGACGCGCTCGATCCGGAAGCCACCCACACCGTCGACATCGAGGACTTCGTGGCCCTCGAGGGCATCGACCCGCTCTACTTCGACTCGTCCTACTACCTGGTGCCCGATGCCACCGGCGTCAAGCCCTACCGTCTCCTGCTCGACGCCATGACCGAGAGCGGTCGGGTGGGCATCGGTCGGGTGGTGCTGCGCACCAAGCAGTACCTGTGCGCGGTGCGACCCCTCGGCGACGCCCTGGTCCTCACGACGATGAACTTCGCCGACGAGGTCTCGCCGGCCAGTGAGCTCGAGGGGCTGCCGGGCCCGGGGGCCGAGGCGTCGAGCCGCGAGATGAAGGTGGCCAAGCAGCTGATCGACTCGCTGACGGCCAAGTTCGAGCCCGACAAGTATCACGACACCTACCGCGAGGGGGTCCTCGAGCTCATCGAGGCCAAGGCCCAGGGGCAGGAGGTGGTCTCCGAGCCGCCGCCCGAGAAGGCCGCACCCGTGGTCGACCTGATGTCGGCGCTCGAGGCCAGCCTGGCCGCCGTCAAGGACAAGGGCGAGCCCGAGGACGCCGGGCCGGAGAAGCGACGCGCCACGTCCTGAGTAGCGCCGCGCAAAGACTGGGGAACATGTCCGCCATCAGGGTGTCCGCCGTCGGGTTGGCGGCCGGGCTGATCACGGCGTTCTCGTTGCCGCCGTGGGGGTTCTGGATCCTGGCTCCTGTCGGCCTGGCCATCCTCTACCGGCTGCTCGAAGGCCGACGAGCGCCGACCCGGGCGCTGGCAGGCTTCACCGCGGGCATCGGGCTCTTCTCCCTCGGCCTGTTCTTCACGACTGCGTTCAACGCCGGCGGGTGGGCGGTGCTGGTGCTCTTCGAGTCGGCCTTCGTCGCCGTCGCCTGCGCCCTGGTGC
Organism: Acidimicrobiales bacterium; assembly: GCA_036491125.1. Taxonomy (NCBI): domain Bacteria; kingdom Bacillati; phylum Actinomycetota; class Acidimicrobiia; order Acidimicrobiales; species Acidimicrobiales bacterium. The sequence goes on from DASXCO010000206.1 coordinate 15,255, forward strand.
CCCCGGCAAGAGGACGGAGCCTGGCCTTCCCGGCCGTCCTCGTGCTCGCCGAGGTGGTCCGCGGCTCGTGGCCCTTCGGCGGCCTGCCGATGGGCGGCATCCCCCTGGGCCTGGTAGGCAGTCCCGTCGGGCCCGCCGCCCGCCTGGGGGGACCGATGCTGCTGCTGGCGCTCGCCGCGCTCGGCGGTGTGGTCCTTGGTGAGGCGGCCCGCCTCGTCCCGCTGGGCCGGCGGACGGACCCGCGCCAGCGGACCCAGGCGCTCGCCACCACGGCGCTGGCCGCCGTGGCCATCGTCGGCCTGGCCGTCGCGGGCGACCTGGCTCCCGACGGCGGGGCGGCGGTGGGCAGCGATCGCGCCGCCCTGGTACAGGGCGGGGGGCGGCGCGGCTTCCGGGCCTCCCAGGTCGACCCGGCGTCGGTGTTCGACGCCCAGCTCACGCCCAGCCTGGCCCTCCAACCCCCACTCACGCTCATCCTGTGGCCCGAGAACGTGCTGGACCTGAACCAACCCCTCCGGGGCTCCGCCGAGGCCCAGCAGGTCGGCCAGCTGGCGGTCACCAAAGGAGCCACGGTCGTGGCCGGGGTGACCGAGCCGGTCGGGACGAACCAGTTCCGCAACATCGCCGTGGCCTGGGCCCCGTCGGGGGCCGTCGTGGCCACCTACGACAAGGTCCACCGGGTCCCGTTCGGGGAGTGGATCCCGTGGCGGTCCTTCTTCGGCCTGCTGGCCGATCTGTCGGCCGTGCCCCGCGACGCCATCCCCGGTCACGGGCCGGGGATCCTCCACACCCCTGCCGGACCCCTCGGCGTGATGATCTCCTACGAGGTCTTCTACGAGGACGCCGGGAGGGCCGCGGTGCGGTCGGGCGCCCGGCTCCTCACCGTGCCGACCAACACCGCGTCGTACTCGACCAGCCAGGTGCCGACCCAGGAGCTGGCCACGGCCAGGCTGCAAGCCGTCCAGGAGGGTCGCGATCTCATTCTGGCCTCCCCCACCGGCTTCTCCACCATCATCGACCACCGGGGCCACGTCCTGGCCCGGTCGAACCTCGGCTCCCAGCAGGTCATCGAGGGGACGCCGGCGATGCGCACCGGGCTCACGCCCTACGCCCGGACGGGGGACATGCCCGTGCTCGCCGCCAGCGGGCTGGCGGTGCTGTCCGCCTGGGCGCTGGAGGCGACAGCACGGCGCCGCCGGCGCGCGGACCCAGACCGCTAGCGCCGGCCGCTCACGGCTGCTTGTCGCTGACCCCCGCAGAGTCGAAGGTGGCCATCTCCCGCACGATCCGCGCTGCTCCCTGGAGCACCGGAAGCGCCAGGCAGGCGCCGGTCCCCTCCCCCAGGCGGAGGTCCAGGTCGAGCAGGGGCGACAGACCGAGGTGATCGAGGCCGATCGACGCGCCGGGCTCGCTGGAGCGGTGCCCTGCGATGCAGAAGGCGGCGCATCCCGGCGCCACGGCCTCGGCGACCACGCCGGCGGCGACGGCGATCACGCCGTCGACGAGCACCGGCACGCGGGCGGCCGCCCCGGCCACGATGAAGCCGGCCAGGGCAGCGATCTCGAGGCCACCGAGGGACGCCAGGACGGCCAGTGGGTCGTCGCCAGCGACCGCCTCGGTCCGGGCCAGTCCCCGCTCGACGACGCGAACCTTGCCGGCCCACTCGTCGTCGCCGATGCCGGTCCCCCTGCCCGTCACCGCCGACGCCGGGCGACCCGTGAAGGCGGCGATCAGGGCGGCCGACGGGGTCGTGTTGCCGATCCCCATGTCACCGGTGATCAGGCACCGGGCACCCTTCGTCACCAGGTCAGTCGCCACCGCCGCCCCGACGTCGAGAGCGGCGGTCGTCTCCTCGGTCGTCATGGCCGGCTCCTCGGCCAGGTTGGCCGTCCCGGCCCGCACCTTCGCCGCCACCAGCCCGTCGGCCGGTGCCAGATCCGCGGCGACCCCGACGTCGATCACCATCACGTCCGCCCGGGCGTGACGGGCGAGCACGTTGATGGCCGCCCCGCCGGCACAGAAGTTGGCGACCATCTGCGCCGTGACCTCGGCCGGCCACGGCGAGACGCCTTCGGCCAGCACGCCGTGGTCACCAGCGAAGACGGCGACGACACCCGGTTCGGGGACCGGTGGAGGTGACTCCCCGGCGATGCCGGCCAACTGGACGGCGAGGGCTTCGAGGCGGCCGAGCGACCCTCGCGGCTTGGTCAGCCGGTCGAGGTGGGCAGCGGTCGAGCGTGCCGCGGCATCATCGGGGCGGCCGAGGCGAGCCAAGGTGTCGACAAAGGCCGACATCGACGACCGCGCTCAGTCGTCCGGCGAGGCGGACTGATCGAGGAGGGCCTCGATCCGACCTTGGCGGTGCTGCTCGTGGTCGATGAACAGCAGGCGGTTGAAGATGACGAACTTGCCGACCCAGATCACTCCCCACGCGGCGAGGGCCGAGACGTTGACGATGATGGCCGTCGCAAAATGGGACGAGGTGATGTGCGGCGCCTCGGTCTCGGCGATGTCCACGGCCAGGACCGACAGGAGCAGACCGAGGAAGGCCAGGCCCCAGAAGGGCACGATCTCCTTCCAGAGGTGCGAGGGCCCGGTCTTGCCCCACGCCCATCGCCGGTTGAGGTAGTAGGAGGGCACCGTGGCCACCGCGGTGGCGATGATGTTGCAGGGCACAGCGGACGCCAGCTGCAACACGCCGAAGGTCAGGAACAGCACGGCCTGGCTGACGGCCACCGACACCACCGAGACGAGCGAGTAACGAACGGCTTTCTTGCCCGACGGCGTGGACGCCCAAGCCCGAAGGTCACTGGGAGCGAGGCTCACCCCCTTCATCATATCGTCACAATCCGCTCGTTCCCACGTCACCCTCGGGGGCGCCGGAGCCAGCCAGACGCCTCACGCCGGATCGAGCGCGTTCGCCCTGGCCACCGAGCCGAGCCACGAGGCACTCGGCTTGGGGTGACGCTCGAAGGTGGTGCGGTCGACGGCGACCAACCCGAAGGTCGGGCGGTAGCCGAGGACCCACTCGAAGTTGTCGAGCAGGCTCCAGTACAAGTAGCCGCGCACGTCGATGCCGTCATCCAGGCACCGGCGCACCCCGGTCAGGGCGCGGCGGACGTAGGCGACCCGGCGGTCGTCGTCCTCGGTGGCGATGCCGTTCTCGGTGACCAGCAGGGGAACGCCGCCGGTCACCTCCCACGCCCGGCGGAGCGCCGCCTCCAGCACGTCGGGCCAGAACTCGTAGCCCATCTGGGTCGTCTCCACTCCCGGCTCGGGCCCGAGCGCCCCAGGGGGGCCGACCCGCACGCGGGAGTAGCACTGCACGCCGAGGAAGTCGTCGCCCTGCGCCGCCTCGAGGTAGATGTCCTCCATCGACCTGCGGATGCGCTCCACGGTGGGCTCGCCGCCGTCGACCGCGTGATAGTCGGACATGGCCAGGGTGAGTCCGACCGGGGCCGTCCCCGGTCCCGAGCGGATGGCCGCGGTCGCCTTGCCGTGGGCGTCGATCATCACCTGGTTCACGGTGCGGCGCAGGGCGGGATCGCGGCTCCCCGGAGGAAAGACCCCCGCCAGATAGCCCATGAGCGCCACGATGTTGGGCTCGTTGATCGTGCACGCCCACCCGATGAGGTCACCCAGGTGGGTGACGGCGCGCTCGCAGTAGCGGGCGAAGAGGTCCGACGCCCCGTAGTCGGCCCATCCGCCGGCCTGGGCCATCCAGCGCGGGCTGGTGAAGTGATGGAAGGTGACCATCGGCACGAGGCCGTGCTCGTGGCAGCAGGCGCAGACCCGCCGGTAGTGGTCGAGGGCTGCGAGCGACCATTCCCCCCGCTCGGGCTCGATGCGGCTCCACTCCAGCGAGAACCGGTAGGTGCCGAAGCCGAGACGGGCCAGCAGGGCGATGTCCTCGGGATAGCGATAGAGCTGGTCGCAGGCGTCCCCGCTCGGCTCGACGCAGCCCGAGCCCGGCTGATGCTCCCAGGCCCACCAGTCGTTGTTCCAGTTCCCACCCTCGACCTGGTGCGCAGCCGTGGCGGTGCCCCACAGGAAACCCTCTGGAAAACGCACCGCCATTCGTCCGACAGTAGCGGAACGGGGACGGCGCTACTCGGACTGAACGTCTACAAGGGAATGACAATATGACCGGATGACAGCAGCGCTCGACGCCCTGGTCGCCCTCCTCGATCTCGAAGCGATCGAGGTCAACATCTTCCGCGGCGTCAGCCCCGACGAGAAGCGACAACGCGTCTTCGGTGGCCAGGTCGCCGGTCAGGCGCTCGTCGCCGCGGGTCGGACCGTCGAGCGCGGCGACGTGCATTCACTGCACGCGTACTTCCTCCGCCCCGGCGATACGACCGTCCCCATCCTCTACGAGGTCGACCGCATCCACGATGGACGATCGTTCACGACCAGACGCGTCGTCGCCATCCAGCACGGGCGGGCGATCTTCAACCTGTCCGCGTCGTTCCATGTCCGCGAGGACGGCGTGGACCACCAGGTGCCGATGCCCGAGGCACCGGAACCCGAGTCGCTGCCGACCTACCAGGAGCGCCTGGCTCCGTACGCCGAGCGACTCGGAGACTTGCTGAACCGCCCTCAGCCGATCGACCAGCGCTACGTCGACAACGGCGGAGGTCTGTTCCGGGCCGGCGTCAGCGATCCTCGCCAGAAGGTGTGGATCCGTGGGGACGGCCGCCTCGCGGACGACCAGCTGCTGCACGCCTGCGTCGTGGCCTACGCCTCGGACATGTCATTGCTGGACTCGGTGATCCTGCCCCACCCCGTCAGCTGGGAGGACCCCCACCTCATGAGCGCCAGCCTGGACCACGCCATGTGGTTCCACCGACCCTTCCGGGCCGACGAGTGGATGCTCTACGACCAGGAGAGCCCGTCGGCCTCGGGGGGCCGCGGCCTGGCTCGGGGGAGCATCTTCACGAGAGACGGCCGGCTGGCGGTCTCGGTGGTCCAGGAGGGCCTGGTTCGCCTGGTCTGAGTCCCTCAGCGCTGCTCGAGCGGCACGTAGTGGCGCTCGTCCTCGCCGCCGTAGAGCTGGCGGGGGCGGGCGATCTTGGAGTCCTGGTCGAGGAGCTCCGTCCAGTGGGCGAGCCAACCCGAGGTCCGCGGTATCGCGAACAGCACCGGGAACATGTCGATCGGAAAGCCCATCGCCTGGTAGATCAACCCCGAGTAGAAGTCGACGTTGGGATAGAGACGACGAGAGGTGAAGTACTCGTCTGACAGGGCCCGCTCCTCGAGCTTGAGGGCGATGTCGAGCAGCGGGTTCTTACCGGTGACGTCGAAGACCTCGTCAGCGGTGCGCTTGATGATCCTGGCCCGCGGGTCGTAGTTCTTGTACACGCGGTGGCCGAAGCCCTGGAGGCGGCCCTCGCCGCGCTTGACGGCAGCGACGAAGTCGTCGACGTGGTCGATCGAGCCGATCTCGGTGAGCATGCGGATGACAGCCTCGTTGGCCCCGCCGTGGCGGGGACCGTAGAGGGCGGCGCAGGCGGCGGCGCAGGCGGAATACGGATCGGCGTGGGACGAGCCGACGACGCGCATGGCCGTGGTCGAGCAGTTCTGCTCGTGGTCGGCGTGGAGGATGAACAGCACGTCGAGGGCGTGGGCGAGGGCCGGGTTGGCGTCGAAGCGGGGCTCAGCGATCTTCCACATCATGGACAGGAAGTTCGCCGCGAAACCCAGGGAGTTGTCCGGGTAGACAAACGGCATGCCGACGCTGAACCGGTGGGCGGCGGCTGCCAGCGTGGGCATCTTGGCGATGAGTCGGGTGATCTGCTTGTCACGGGACTCGGGGTCGAAGATGTCCTTGGCGTCGAGATAGAACGTCGACAGGGCTGCCACCGCCGAGACGAGCATGCCCATGGGATGGGCGTCGTAGTGAAAGCCCTCGAGAAAGCGCTTGCGCACGTTCTCGTGGATGAAGGTGTGGTGGGTGATCTCACGGCGCCAGACCTCGAATTGGGCCGGCGTGGGCAGCTCGCCCTTCAGGAGCAGGTAGGCGACCTCCAGGTACGAGGACCGCTGGGCCAGCTCGTCGATCGGGTAGCCGCGGTACCTGAGGATGCCCGCCTCGCCGTCGAGGAACGTGATGCCGCTCTCGCACGCCGCCGTGGAGGTGAAGCCGGGATCGTAGAACCAGACGCCGGGCAGGAGCTTCGACCATGCCGTCGCCGAGATCCCGCCGTTCTCGATGGGGATCTCGACCGACTGGCCGTTGCGGTTGTCGGTGATGGTGACGCTCTCTGGCACAAGTCGGCCCTCTTCCTCTCGCCACCCCCAGGGCCCATAGTACGGCGGGTCCGAGGGCTCCTGATCAGGAACGGTGCCGGTAGACGTTGGTGTCCCGGAGCTCGAACCCCAGGCGGCGATAGAGGCGGTTGGCGGCCTCCCGGGAGGGCCGGGAGGTGAGGTCGACGCTCCTGACGCCGGCCGCCGCCGCCCGCCGGATGGCCTCCTCGTTGAGGGCCTCGCCGACGCCCCGCCCCCGGGCGCCGTCGTCGACCACCACGTCCTCGATCCACGCCCGCATCCCTGTCGGGATGCGGAACATCACGAGGGTCAGCGTGCCGACGATCCCGCCCTCGGGCGGGCGGGCGACGAGCAGCGTGGTCGCCGGAGACGCGACGATCTCGGCCAGCTCGGCCGGGCCCGGAGGCGGCGAGGACGACGACAGCTGGGGCACCAGCCCGGTGATGGCCTCGACCAGCTCGGCGGAGACCTCGGTCGCCGCCTCGACCCGCACCTCCACTTACTCGGGGTCGGGCACGGGCTGTGGAGGCGGTGGCCCCGTGTAGTGGGCGCTCGGGCGGATGAGGCGGTTGTCGCCGGCCTGCTCGAGGATGTGGGCGCACCAGCCGATCGTGCGGCTGCTGGAGAAGGTCGGGGTGAACAGTGCCCGGGGCAGCCCGCACTCGCTCATCACGACGCCGGCGTAGAACTCGACGTTGGTGTACAGCGATCGGCCCGGCTTGAGCTCGCTGAGCACACCCACCACGGTCTGCTCGACCTGTCGGGCGAAGTCCGCCAGCGGCCCGCCGAGGCCGAGGGCCACATCCCGCAGCATGAGCGAGCGGGGGTCGTCGGTCTTGTAGACCCGATGGCCGAAGCCCATGATCCGCCCGCCCCGCTGGACCACGTCACGGATATAGGCGTCGGCGTTCTCGGGTCGACCGATGGCGTCGAGCATGTCGAGGGCCCGACTGGGAGCGCCGCCGTGGAGCGGACCGGAGAGCGCGCCGATGGCACCGACCACCGCGGCGCCGAGATCGGCGCCGGTCGAGGTGATGACCCGGGCGGTGAACGTCGACGAGTTGAAGCCGTGGTCGATGGTGGAGATGAGGTACTTCTCGAGGGCCCGGGCCTTGGCCGGATCCGGCACCTCTCCGCTGAGCATGTAGAGGTAGTTGGCCGCGTAGTCGAGCTCCGGGTGCGGCTCGATCGGCTCGTGGCCCTCGCTGAGTCGGTAGAGCGCCATCACGAGCGTCGGGACGAGCGCGCACATCCGCATGGCCTCGTCCTCCAGTTCCGAGGCGCCGAGGTCCAGGCTGGCCCGAAAGCCGAGCGAGCTGGCGCTCAGCGACACCGCCGACCGCAGCGCGTCGAGCGCCACGAACCGGTCGCCCGCAGCGGCGATGGGGGGCAGCAGCGGACGCACCGAGTCCGGGATCGTGCGGTAGGCGCGCACCCGCCGGCGTAGCTCCTCACGCTGAGCGGCGGTGGGCAGCTCTCCGAAGAACACGAGGTGCCACACGTCCTCGAGCGAGCGCTTCTCGGCCAGCTCGACGGCGGAGTACTGGCGGTAGTGGTAAAAGCCCTCGAGGCCGCGAACGTCGCCGATGGTGGTCTCGGCGACGACGACACCCTCGAGGCCCTTGGGGACATCGGTGACGGCCTGCTCGACCGGTCGGATCTGGGCGATGCGCATGAGGTCGCGCATCGAGACCACGCCGACCAGCTCGGTGTCCTCGACGACGGGGATGTGCCGGTACCCGTGCTCGGCCAGGTTGCGCCACGCCTCGGCGACCTCGACGTGGGGCGACACCGTGTCGGGCCGCTCTGTCATCCACTCGGACACCTTGGTCACGGACGCGTCCGCGCCCGAGGCGGCGAAGCGAACGAGGTCGCGCTCGGTCAGGATGCCGACCGGGCGTCGTTCCTCGACGACCACGACCGATCCCAGCCGGTGCTCGGACATCCGCCCAGCCGCCTCGGCCAGGCTCTCGCGGGGCGCGGCCGTGATGGCGGGGCTGCTCATGACGTCGGCGACGGTACGGGTGCGGGGTCCGGTGGCGTCGGTCATGAGCCTCCTCTGCGTGGGTCTGGGTCGAGTGTACGGGACCCGCGCCGACGGGTCTTCGGCGCCGTGGGCGCTACCGTGGAGCGATGGACGCGTTGCGATGGAGCGACCGGCCCACGCTCCGCCGGCCGGTCCTGGTGGCGGCGTTCGAGGGCTGGAACGACGCCGCCGACGCCGCCACCACTGCGGCCCGCTACCTGGCCCGATCGTGGTCGGCGCGCCCGTTCGCCGAGCTGGACCCGGAGGAGTTCTTCGACTTCACCGCGACCCGACCGCAGGTCCGCCTCGACGAAGAGACCACCCGGCACATCGAGTGGCCGGCGAACACCTTCACCTCCGCCGCCCTCCCCGGCCGGGCGCGCGACGTCGTCTTCCTGCACGGCACCGAGCCCCAGCTGCGCTGGCGGACGTTCAGCGAGGTGCTCGCCCACACGGCCAGCGAGCTCGGCGTCGAGCTCGTCGTCACCCTCGGGGCCCTGCTGGCCGAGGTGGCCCACAGCCGGCCGGTGCGGGTGACGGGCACGGCGGCCGATCCTCAGCTGGTGGCCCGTCTCGGACTGCGGCGCTCGCGCTACGAGGGCCCCACCGGGATCGTCGGCGTCCTGCAAGACAGCTTCTCCCGGTCCGGCGTCCCCTCGGCTTCGCTGTGGGCGACCGTCCCCCACTACGTGGGCCAGACACCCTCGCCCAAGGCCACGCTGGCGCTGGTCGAGCGCACCGCCGCGCTGCTGGGCGCCGGCATCGAGGCCGTCGACCTCCAGATCGCGTCCTCCGCCTACGAGCGTCAGGTCACCGAGCTGGTCGACGCCGACGACGAGGCGTCGGCCTACGTGGCCCAGCTGGAGCAGGACGACGACGAGGGTGACGAGATGCCTTCGGGCGATTCCCTGGCGGCCGAGGTGGAGCGCTTCCTGCGCGATCACGACGACTGACACGGGGGCGTCTCGTTTCCGGCGCTCAGGCCGAGCGCGTGAAGGGCCTGGGCGCCACCTGGGGCCAGGGGCGGACCTGCTCGTAGATGCGCGCCAGGCGCAGGACCATGGCGTCGGCGTGGCGACGCCCCATGACCTGGAGGCCGACGGGCAGCCCCGCCTCGGTGGGTCCGGCCGGCACCGACACGGCGGGGTTCCAGCACAGGTTCCCGACCATGGTGAAGGGCACCACCATGGCGGGGTGGACCTTCTGGCCGGCGATCTCGCTCGGCATCGGACCGCTGGCGGCGAACGCGGGCACGGCCGTGGCCGGGGTGAGCACCACGTCGACGTCACCGAAGACGGCGGCGACCTCCTGCTCCAACTGGGCTCGGCGGCGCACGATGCGCGCGTACCTGGGCATGGCGAGGTCGACCGTGGCGTCGAGGGCCAGGCGGCTGAGCGGGTCCATGTCGTCGGCCTGCTCGGGGTACATGCCCTCCTCGAGGTCCATCCACAGGTCGCCGGCGCCGGACGTGAGCCAGGTCCGCACCGGATCGGTCAGCGTGATCGGACGGTCGACGAGCTCGAGCCCGGCCGCCTCGGCGAGCGCGAGGGCGGCGGACTCGGTGAGCTCGGAGACCTCCGGATCGACGACGGCGAAGCCGAGGTCCGGCGACCACGCCGCCCGCAGGCCAGCCACGTCCAGCTCCTCGATGGCCCGCTCGAAGACGACGCCGGCGGGCGGGAGCGAGGCCCGGTCCCGGTCGTCAGGCCCGGCGGCCACGTCGAGGTGGCGGGCGGCGTCGGCGACGGACGTCGTCAGTGCGCCGAGACAGCTCGTCTGGGAGGGCGCCGCATCGGGGTGGGGGATGCGGCCGTAGCTGGCCTTGAAGCCGACCAGCCCGCTGAAGGCGGCGGGGATGCGGGTCGAGCCGCCGCCGTCGCTGGCGGTGCAGAAGGGAACGAGCCCGGCGGCGACGGCGGCCGCCGAGCCCCCGCTCGACCCGCCCGGCGTCCGGTCGAGATCCCACGGGTTCGCCGTCGTCCCCCAAGCCCGGGTGCTGGTGAAGCACACGGTGCCGAACTCCGGTGTCGCCGTCTTGCCGACAGGCACGGCGCCGGCCGCGCGCAGGCGGCGAACGTGGACGGAGTCCTCGGTCACCGGGGGCCTGCCCTTGAACAGCAGCGAGCCGTACGAGGTGGGCATGCCCGCGCAGTCCTCGAGGTCCTTCACGCCGAAGGGCACGCCGGCGAGGGGACCGGGGTCCTCGCCCCGCGCCCGGCGGGCGTCGACCTCTTCGGCCGCCTGGCGGGCCAGGTCCAGGTCGAGGTGGACGAAGGCGTTGAGCTTGTCGTCAGCGGCGCCGATGGCGGCGGCGTGCTGGTCGAGGACCTCGGTGGCCTTTCGCTCACCCTTGCGGACGGCCTCGGCCAGATTCACGACGGTGTCCATGGCGCGCACGCTAGTGGCCGGCCCGGGAGGCCGGCCGCGGGAGTCAGCCGCTGGCGCTTCAACGCCGAGGCCGGCCCGGGAGGCCGGCCGCGGGAGTCAGCCGCTGGCGCTTCAGTGCCGAGGCGGGCCGTAGGGTGGAGGGATGGCGCCGCTGGCTGCCACGTGCGTGTGGGACGTCACGCCGGAGCTGGTGATCGCCCTCGACGACCGCTTCGGCGAGTCGACCGACGCCTACGTGAACGGGTCACAGGTGTGGCTGCGTGACGACGGTCCCCGGGGGGTGACCCTGGAGTGGCGACTGCACCCGGTCGCCGGCTACCAGCGCCCGCCCGGGGTCGACACCTACTCGGTCTTCTCGTCCGTGGCCCTGGCGCTGGCAACGGGCGCGCCGCCGCCCGCGCCGCCCGAGTCGCTCTGGGACGGGCTGGAGGCGTTCGCCGCCTACGGCGACGAGCTGGAGCCCGCACCACTCGGCCACGCCGCGACCGAGTCGATCGGGATCACGCCCCGTGCTGTCGGCCTCGTCGACCACGGCGCCGTGGGCGACGCGTGGGAGCGGAGCCGAGGTCGGCTGTCGGCCGTGGCCCTGCTCCTCGAGCAGCTGGAGACCAGGTAGGTCCGGTTACTCGGCGCCCCGCCACGTGGGCTGGCGGGGCTGATCGAACAGCACCTCGAGGGGCTCGCCCCGTATGGCGGCGAAGACGTGGTTCGACCAGAGCTGGGCCCCGGCGATGGGCTGGGGCAGGTGCTCCTCCGCGAACCACCCCACGTCGGCGCACTCGAGGGGGTGGGCGCGGAGCTCACCTCCGAGGACCCGACAGTGGAAGATCAGCGAGTACAGCGGCACACGGGTGAAGCCCAGCCGCAGGCCGTCGAGCACGGCGATGAGGCGCACGGGCTCGACCTCCATCCCCGTCTCCTCGTACACCTCCTTGACCACGACCTCCGACGCCGAGTAGCCGACGTCCGCCCAGCCGGTCGGGTAGAGCCACACCCCAGAGTCGGCCCGCTTCACCAGCAACACCTCGCCCCGGTCGTTGCCGACGATGGCGCCAACGGCGACCTTCGGCGTGACATAGCCGGGGACGCCCTCGCCCACCGAGTCGAGCCACTCCTCGACCGCGGTGCCGGCGGCGTCCTCGCCCTCGGCGCGGGCGACAACCCGGATGTCGGCCGCCACCTTCAGCACCTCCTCGAAGCGCTCCCGCTCGTAGAGATTGTCACTGAAGCCGAGGCCGGTCCGGGCGATGGCGGAAAGGCTCTCGCTCCAGCGGATCAGATCGCGAGGTGAGAGCCGTTCAGCCACTCCCACGAAGCTAGTACCGGCCCGATCAGGAACCGCCCGCGTGGCGGCGCCGGTGTGCCATGGCCTTGGCCGCGCCCCAGGCCAGTCCCAGCTCGACGAGGTCGGGGTCGACGTCGGCCAGGGACGCCGGCGCCAGGTCGTAGTCGTCGTCGGGGAAGCTGGACTCGGCGAACCCGTCCCGCCGCACCGGCGGCACCCCCGCAGCGCGTAGCACCTCGGTCGGGTACCGCACGGCGTGGCGCAGCACGCTGAGCGGCGTGGTCGCCTGGGCGTCGATATCTGTCTCGAGCAGCGTCCTCAGGACGGCCGCCACCTCGGTCTGCGCCCGCCGGCCGGCGCCCGCCGCCGCCGACATCACCTCATCGTCTGCGGCGCCGTGGTAGTCGAGGAGCCGGCGCTCGACGCAGCGCTCGACCCAACCCGGCACGGCGGCCTCGATGCCGTCGAAGAGGGCCTGGGCGTGCTCCTCCATCAGCTCATGTTGCATGCTGGCTGCGTGCGGCCCAAGCCGGTCACCCCGGGCCCTGATCAGGAGTCGTTCAAGGGAGAGCCCGGATCGATGGGCTGGTGAGGATAACGGCCCTGTCCGTCTTCGAGGGCGTCGTCTACCACTGCCACGCCGTCGACCTCGCCAACCCGTGCCGGCCGACGCTCGAGGTCGACGCTGTCACCCGGCCCGGCGATCTCGATGCCGGCCCGCTCCTCGTCACCTGGGCCGAGTACGTCCGCATGGTCGGCGCCGACGCGGCCCGTCGTTGTGCACCCCGGCTCCGGAGCCAGGGTCGTGTGGTCGAGCACCTCGGGGTGAACCACCTCGCCTTCCCCACCTGGACGGTGTGCGAGCCCTAGGGACCCCCACTGGCTTGACCAGCCCGCCGGACGGCTCTCGGCTCGCTCACGGGCGCGCACTCTGCAGCGCACCGGCGGCCCGGGAGGCCGCCCCGAGGGAACGGTTGAGGTTGCCGGACCGGAAGCCTTCGAGATCGAGCGTCACATACGTGTACCCGGCCTCGCGGACCGCGGCGACGATCGCCTCCCGGCACTCGATCGCCCGGGCCAGCTCGGCGCCGTCGAGCTCGATGCGGGCGAGCTCTCCGTAATGGCGGACCCGCAGCTGACCGAAGCCGAGCAGGCGGAGGGCCGACTCCGCCCGTGCCACCGACTCGAGGACACCGATGGTGACGGGCGTGCCGTACGGGACCCTCGACGCCAGGCACGCCGCTGCCGGTTTGTCCCAGGTGCGCAGGCCGAGGAGCTTGGACGCAGCGCGCACGTCCGCCTTGGTGAACCCGGCCTCGACGAGCGGGAACACGGCCCCGCCCTCCTGCGCCGCCTGCTGTCCGGGGCGATGGTCGCCCAGGTCGTCGACGTTGACACCGAGGGCGACGACAGCGTTCTCGGCGGCGGCGATCGGGCCCAGGGCCGCCATGAGCTCGGCCTTGCAGTGGTAGCAGCGGGTCCCGTCGTTGGCCGAGTAGTCGGGGTTCGCCAGCTCGTCGGTCGCCACCGAGGTCCAGCGCAGTCCCCACTCGGCGACCAGGGCCTCGCAGTCGGCGAGCTCTTCGGGCGCCAGCGACGGCGAGACCGCGGTGGCGCAGAGGACCCGATCGGGGCCCAGCGCGTCGGTGGCGATCCGGGCCAGGAAGGCGGAGTCGGCGCCCCCGCTGAACGCGACCACCATGTGACCGTGTCGGCGAAGCTCGTGACGCAGACCGTCGAGGTCGGGAGCCATCACGGGCGGGCGATCTGCTCGAGCACCTCTTCCGTGCCACCGATCAGCCCGGTGTAGAAGGGTCCGAACTCGGCGTACTGGGCCGACACCTCGTCGAAGCGCATCGTGTAGACGACATCCTTGAGGTCGTCGGGACGGACCGCGAACAGCGTGACCCCCCACTCGAAGTCGTCGATGCCGGTCGAGCCGGTGATCAGCTGCAGCACCCGGCCGGCGAAGGTGCGGCCGGTGGCTCCATGGCTTCGCATCAGCGCGTCGCGCTCCTGGTATGGGAGGGCATACCAGTTCTGGCCCTCGTTGCGGCGCTTGGACATCGGGTAGAAGCAGATGGCCCGCTTGCCCTCGGGCGGCAGCTGCGGGTACAGCCGGGGCCGCTTCATCTCGTCGGGCATGCCCTGGGCGTACTCCGAGACCTCGGTGAGCGAGACGTAGGAGTCGGTCACCTCGATCCCCGCCGCCTGCAGAGCGGACTGGAAGGCCCGCAGTCGCCACAGGTCGGGCCCCAGGGCGAGGAAGCCGAGGTCGGCCTTGTGCCCGAGGACGGCGAACGTGACGACCTGCTGGTCGTCGGCCTGGGCCGACTTCACGATATTGATCACCGCCTCGCGGCTGACATCGGGACCGCACCTGCCGAACAGATGGAGGACACCCCATCCGGTCGACGGTACGAGGGGCTCCGGCACGCTCTCAGTCTACGAGGACGACCGAGGGGCGCCTTGCGGCGCCCCTCGGTGTCACTCACTCCAGTTGTCCAGCTCGTGGTCGGCGAGGCTAGTAGTCCTCCATGCCCCCGCCCGGCATGGCCGGAGCGCTCTCCTCGGGCTTGTCGACGATGACGGCCTCGGTGGTGAGGAACAGCCCGGCGATCGACGCCGCGTTCTGCAGCGCCGAGCGGGTCACCTTGGCGGCGTCGATGACACCCGCCTTGACGAGGTCCTCGTAGTCACCGCTGAGAGCATTGAAGCCCTCGTTCGGCTTGGTGAGGTTGCGAACCCGCTCGACCACGACGCCGCCCTCGAGGCCGGCGTTGACCGCGATCTGCTTGAGGGGCTCCTCGACGGCGCGGGCCACGATCCTGGCCCCGGTGGCCTCGTCGTGATCGAGCTTCTCGGCCGCGTCGAGCACGGCGGCCTGGGCCCGCAGGAGCGCCACGCCCCCGCCGGCCACGACACCTTCCTCGATGGCCGCCTTCGTGGTGCTGACGGCGTCCTCGATGCGGTGCTTCTTCTCCTTGAGCTCGACCTCGGTGGCGGCCCCGACCTTGATGACCGCGACACCGCCCGACAGCTTGGCCAGGCGCTCCTGGAGCTTCTCCCGGTCGTAGTCGGAGTCGGTGTTCTCGATCTCGGCCTTGATCTGGGCGATGCGGCCCTTGATGTCGGACTCGGTGCCGCCGCCCTCGACGACGGTCGTCTCGTCCTTGGTCACGACCACCTTGCGGGCCTTGCCCAGCAGATCGAGGGTGACGTTCTCGAGCTTGAGCCCGACCTCCTCGGTGATGACCTGGCCACCAGTGAGGATGGCCATGTCCTGGAGCATGGCCTTGCGCCGGTCGCCGAAGCCGGGGGCCTTGACGGCCACGCTCTTGAACGTGCCCCGGATCTTGTTGACCACCAGGGTGGCCAGGGCCTCGCCCTCGACATCCTCGGAGATGATGACCAGCGGGCGCCCGGACTGCATGACCTTCTCGAGGACCGGGAGGAGGTCCCGGACGGCGGAGATCTTCGAGCCGACGAGGAGGAGGTAGGCGTCCTCCAGGCCCGCCTCCATGCGCTCGGGATCGGTGACGAAGTAGGGCGAGATGTAGCCCTTGTCGAAGCGCATGCCCTCGACGAGGTCCATCTCCATGCCGAAGGTCTGGGACTCCTCGACGGTGATGACACCGTCCTTGCCGACCTTGTCGATCGCCTCGGAGATCATGCCCCCGATCTCGGGGTCGGCAGCCGAGATGGCCGCCACCTGGGCGATCTGGTCCTTGGAGTCGATCTCGTTGGCCGACTGCTTCAGTGAGGACACGGCGGTCTCGACGGCCGACTCGATCCCCCGCTTGAGCGACATGGGGTTCGCCCCGGCGGCGACGTTGCGCAGCCCCTCGTGGACCATCGACCAGGCCAGGACGGTCGCCGTGGTGGTGCCGTCACCGGCGACGTCGTCGGTCTTCTTGGCCACCTCCTTGACCAGCTCGGCCCCGATCTTCTCGTAGGGGTCCTCCAGCTCGATCTCCTTGGCGATGGACACGCCATCGTTGGTGATCGTCGGCGCACCCCACTTCTTGTCCAATACGACGTTGCGACCCTTGGGGCCCAGGGTGACGCGGACCGCGTCGGCCAGCTGGTTCATGCCGCTCTCGAGCTGCCGCCGGGCATGCTCGTCGAAGGCGATCAACTTGGGCATATCGTGGTTCCCTCCAATGGGTGGACCGTTAGCACTCTCATCCCGTGACTGCTAACAGCAAACCACGCACGGGCCCGTTCTGCAACCGGGCCCCGACGGCCCTGGTGGGTGGTCCGGGCAACGATGCCGGCGGCCCGGGCGAGGCGGGAGAATCCCGCTGTTCCACCACGATCGGCGGACCGATGATTTGGAGCTCGCTCGTCAGCCTCCAGCGACGGCAGGGATGATCGACAGCGTCTGTCCCTCGGGCACCGGGGTATCCAGACCCTGCAGGAAGCGGACGTCCTCGTCGGCGAGGAACACGTTGACGAACCGGCGCAGCGTCCCGGCGTCGTCGAAGAGCCGCCCGGCGAACCCAGGATGGGAGGCGTCGAGCGCCTTGAGGACCTCACCGACGGTGGACCCCTCGACGGCGACCTCGCCGGCGCCGTTGGTCAGAGTGCGGAGCTGGGTCGGCACCCGGACGGTCACGCTCATGGCCGGTCGATCTGCTCGAGCTCGGCCAGCGCCTCGGCGAAGGCGTCCATCGACGGGGCGATGGTGGCGCTGGGGCCCGCGTGGGGCGTCACCGCGTCGACCGTCTTCAACCCGTGACCAGTGACGTAGGCGACCACCCGCTCGTCGGAGCGGACGACGCCCGCCGCCGCCAGCTTGGCCAGCGTCGCGACCGTCACGCCCCCCGCCGTCTCGGCGAAGATGCCCTCGGTGCGGGCCAGCAACCCAATGCCCTCGACGATCTCCTCGTCGGTGACGGCGTCCAGGGCGCCGCCCGTCGAGCGCACGGTGTCCAGGGCGTACCAACCGTCCGCCGGGTCGCCGATGGCCAGCGACTTGGCGATCGTCGAGGGCCGGACCGGGCGGATGTGGTCGACGCCGTCGGCGAAGGCGGTGGCCACCGGCGCGCACCCGGTGGCCTGAGCCCCGGAGATGCGCACCTCGGGAGCCTCGGGCAGCAGGCCCACCTGGCCCAGCTCCTGAAAACCCTTGTGGATCTTGGTCAACTGGCTGCCGGATCCGACGGGTACGACCACGTGGTCGGGGGCCTCCCATCCCAGCTGCTCGGCCACCTCGAAGGCGAGGGTCTTCGACCCCTCGGCGTAGTAGGTGCGCACGTTCACGTTGACGAACGCCCACGACGGGTGCTCCGCCGTCAGCTCCGCGCACAGCCGGTTCACGTCGTCGTAGTTGCCCTCGACGGCGATGAGGCGGCCGCCGTAGACGGCGGTGGTCACGATCTTTGCCAGCTCGAGGTCGTGCGGGATGAACACGAAAGACTCCATGCCCGCCCGGGCGGCGTGGGCGGCCACGGCGTTCGCCAGGTTGCCGGTCGAGGCGCACGCCGCCACCTTGAACCCCAGCTGGCGGGCCTTGGTGAGGGCCACCGACACGACCCTGTCCTTGAACGACCCCGTCGGGTTCACGGTGTCGTTCTTGACCCACAGCTCCCCGAGCCCGAGCTCGGAGGCCAGGCGGTCGGCCCGGACCAGCGGCGTGAAGCCGGCCCCGAGGTCGACAGGGGCCTCGGCCTCGACCGGCAGCAGGTCGGCGTAGCGCCAGATGGTGTCGGGCCCGGCGGCGATGGTGCCGGCGCTCACGTGGTCGGCGATGGCCTCGTAGTCGTAGGTGACCTCGAGGGGCCCGAAACAGTAGTCACAGACGTGCAGGGCCTCGGCCGGGTACACGCGCGCGCATTCCCGGCAGCGAAGGCCTTCTATGAACGCCACAGCTCCTCCTCATCGCTCGGGCATTGGCACCTGGCGCCCCCGCTTCTCAGCGGGTCTGGCGCTGGTTGTCGCGGCGTCGTTGGGCCCGGTCCCTCGACCGCTCTGGATGAATGGCTGCATCAAGTGTGATCGACCGGGGCCGGCCCGTCAAAGCGGATACCTGGGGAGATGGAGCGGAAGCACTGGTTGTGGTGGATGATGGCGCCATGGTCCCCGGCCGGTCACGGGCCTTTCACCACCGCGATTTTCCCCTCGAATCCCTCGCCGCGGCCAAGCGGGGCCGGCGGGTGTCGGTCTGCCTCCCGGCGCGTGACGAGTCAGCGACCATCGGCCCGATCCTGCGGGCGCTGCTGGGCGGTCGGGTCGCGGTGTCCGGTCTCGTCGACGAGGTCCTCGTCGTCGACGACGGCTCGACCGACGATACCGCCGAGGTCGCCCGATCGGAGGGGGCCCGGGTGGTGCGGGCGGCCGACGTGCTCGGCCAGCACGGCGGGGAGCCGGGCAAGGGCCAGGCGCTGTGGAGCGCGGTGTTCGCCAGCGAGGGGGACGTCGTCGCCTTTCTCGACGCCGATGTGACCAACTTTCAGCCCTCGTTCGTCGCCGGGCTGCTGGGTCCCGTGCTCACGAACGACGACGTGGCCCTGGTCAAGGCGTTCTACGACCGCCCGCTCGACGGGCAGGCGACAGGTGGAGGGCGGGTGACCGAGCTGGTTGCCAGGCCTCTCATCGCCGTGCTGCTCCCGCACCTGTCCGGCATCGTCCAGCCGCTCGCTGGTGAGTGCGCGGCACCGCGGGAGGTGCTCGAGCGGCTGCCGTTCGCGTACGGGTATGGGGTGGAGCTGGGGCTGCTGGCCGACGTCGCCGCCCGTTTCGGCCTGGACTCGATCGCCGAGGTCGACCTGGGCGTGCGGGCTCATCGGAACCGACCGGTGTCCGAGCTGGCACCCCAGGCCGTCGCGATCGTCCAGGTCGCCCTCGATCGCGCCGGGGTGCCAGCTCGGGCGCAGACGTCGGCGACGCTCGTCGTTCCTGGCGCCGCGCCGATGACGGTGTCGTCCGGGGATCTCCCGCCCCTGCTCGAGGTCCCTGCCTACACCCGCCGCAGCGCCTGAAGCGCCTGCAGGTAGCCAGTCACCTCTTCCTCGATGCACTCGAGTGGGTGACCGGTCGCCCGCTCCCGCCCGTGGCGCTCGACGAGCGAGATGACGGCGAGGTCGTGCTGGCTGTCGTGGGCCTGGTGGCTGTCGTCGCTGTCATGGCTGTCGTCGCTGTCATGGCTGTCGCCGCCGAGCTCCTTCAGGTCGTCGACCACCTCGCCCACCACGGCGAGGACGGGGACGTTCGCCCGGGCCGACAGCTCGGCCACCTCGCCGACCACCTTCCCCCGGAACGACTGCTCGTCGAGGAATCCCTCACCCGTGACGACGAGCTCCGCCCGATCGATCTCCTCCGCCAGGCCCACGGCCTCGGCCACCAGGTCGAAACCCGGAACGAGGCTGGCGCCGAGGGCAGCGAGGCCGCCGGCGAGCCCGCCGGCGGCCCCGCTGCCGGGCAAGTGCCGGACGTCGACGCCGTAGTCATCGTCGTACAGCTGGGCGAGGCGCTCGAGCCGGCGCCGCAGCAACGCCACCTGAGCCGGGCTGGCCCCCTTCTGTGGGGCGAAGTGCTCGGCGGCATCGACGAACGTCGTTGTCACGTCGCACGCCACGATGAGCTCGACCTGGGCCA
This sequence comes from Acidimicrobiales bacterium, assembly GCA_036491125.1. NCBI lineage: Bacteria > Bacillati > Actinomycetota > Acidimicrobiia > Acidimicrobiales > Acidimicrobiales bacterium. The sequence goes on from DASXCO010000206.1 coordinate 34,823, forward strand.
GTCGAGGGTGCGGCTCCAAGGCCCGCAGGGCCCCGAGCCCGCCGTCGGTCGTCGCCGATCCCCCCACGCCGACGATCACCCGGCGGGCGCCGGCCGCCACGGCGGCGGCGATCAGCTGACCGGTCCCGGTCGTGGACGCGGCCACCGGGTCGTTGCCGCGGGGCCCGCCGGCGAGCTCCAGGCCCGAGGCGCGGGCCATCTCGACCACCGCCGTCCTGTCGTCGAGCCGCCACTCGGCCGTCACTGGTTCACCGAGTGGGCCCTGCACCGACGTCCGCCGGACCCTCCCGCCCAGGACGTCGAGGATCCCCTCGCCCCCGTCGGCCATCGGCACCTCGGTGCAGCTCCAGCCCAGCGACGCGCCGGCCCGGGCAACAGCGGCCGCCACTTCGCTGGCGGCGGCTGTTCCCCTGAACTTGTCGGGCGCGGCCACGAGGTGGGGCACCCGGCCATCGTGCCCGACGAGTCGACCAGTGGGCGACCAACCCCGGCCCCGCCCGTCGTGAGATCCGCCGGCGGTCGTCGACGGCGGCGGTAGGGTCCGGGGCATGGGCGGACCGGAGCTTGTCATCGTCTCCAACCGGGGTCCGCTGTCGTTCTCCCTGGACGATGACCACCAGCTCGTGGCCCGACGCGGCGCCGGCGGGCTGGTGTCCAGCCTGAGCCCGATGATCGCGGGGACCGACACCATCTGGATCGCCGCCGCGATGAACGAGCACGACCGGACGGCGGCCGAACGCGGCCTGATGGAGGTGGAGGGCTTTCGCCTCCGGTCGCTGGCCCTGGATCCCGGCTCCTACCGCATGGCGTACGACGTGGTGTCGAACGCCACCCTGTGGTTCCTTCATCACGGGCTCTTCGATCTCGCCCGCCGGCCCCGTCTCGACCGGCGGTGGCGCCAGGCGTGGGGCGCCTACCGGGAGGTGAACCAGGCCTTCGCCGAAGCGGTCGTCGAGACCGCCCCCGAGGGGGCCACCGTGCTGGTCCAGGACTACCACCTGGCGTTGGTCGGAGCAGGGCTGGCCCAGCGTCGCCCCGACCTGCGGGCCGTCCACTTCACCCACACCCCGTTCTGCGATCCCAGCAGCATTCGGATCCTGCCGTCGGACGTGGCCGAGGAGCTGCTCGCCGGGATGGGAGCCCACGTGTCGTGTGGGTTCCACTCTCCCCGTTGGGCGCAGGCCTTCGAAGCATGCAGCGCGGAGGTGCTGGGGCGGGTTCCGCCGACGTTCGTTGCGCCACTGGGACCCGACGCCGAGGACCTCGAGAGGGTCGTCAACTCGGACGAGAGCGCGAGATGGGACCGCTGGCTGTCGTCCCTGCTGGGTGATCGCCAGCTGGTCCTGCGCGTGGACCGGGTCGAGCTGTCGAAGAACCTCCTCAGGGGATTCCTCGCCTTCGATGAGCTGCTCGAGGTCCATCCCGCCCTGCGGGAGCGCGTGATCTTCGTGGCCCTGGTGTACGCGTCCCGCCAGGGGCTGCCCGAGTATCTCGCCTACCGGACCGAGGTGGAGCACCTGGCGGCGCAGCTCAACCACAAGTGGGCGACGCCAAGTTGGACGCCGGTGGTGCTCGACATCTCCGACAACTTCCCGCGTTCTGTGGCGGCTCTGCGTCGCTACGACGTGCTTCTGGTCAACCCGCTGCGTGATGGGCTCAACCTCGTGGCGAAGGAAGGCCCCGTCATCAACACCAACCACGGCCTGCTGGCCCTCTCCCGTGAAGCCGGGGCGTGGGCCGAGCTGCGCGAGGCGGCGCTGGAAGTGAACCCGTTCGACATCGCCGGCACGGCCGAGGTGCTGGCGAGGGCACTGACCATGGGGCAGACCGAGCGTGCCGAGCGATCGGCCGCCATCCGAGTGGTCGCGGCCCGACGGACCCCGCGGGACTGGCTCGACGACCAGCTGGTGGCGGCCGAGGCCTGACAGGCGCGCCGTGCGGCGCCTACCCCGCCGCCAACCACTCCAGCAGGGCCGCCACACCCTCGGGGCCGTCGACGACCAGGTCGGCGGCCGTCGCCAGCTCTGTCGGGACCTCGGCGCTGGCGACGGCCACCTTGCAGGTGACGATGCCCTGGGTCGCGAGGTGATCGAGGGCACCGAACGCGGCCAGGTCCCCCCGGTCATCGCCGACGAAGCAGGCGGCACCGAGGTCCCGACAGAGCTCGGACACCACCGTCCCCTTGTCCGCCGGCAGCGGCGGCCGGAGCTCGATGTTCATCTTGCCGGGATGGAGCTCGAGGCTGCTCTCGCGGGCCGCCTTCTCGGCGAACGACCGGGCCCACCCGGCCTGGGCAGTCGCCGTACGCCAATGGAAGGCCACGGTGAGGCCCTTGTGCTCGACGAGCATCCCGGGTGGAGCGGCCGCCCGGGCCGCCCGCTCAACCCGGTCGACGACGTCTCGCCACGCCTCTGCTTCTGGGCGGGTGTGTACCACACCCCCGCCGCCGGCCCACTCCAGCCCGTAGAGGCCCGACGCGATGACGCTCGGGCCATGGCCGGTGGCGCCCCGCCCGAGGCCCAGCTGCTCGACGAGGAACCCGGCCGGGCGACCCGAGACCACGGCCACGCGGCGGTACCGTGCGGCGAGCCGGGGAAGGAGGTCGACGACCGCGGGAAGAGGTCTGGCCTCGGCCGGATCGTCGACGATCGGCGCCAGCGTGCCGTCGAAATCGACCAGCACGCCGCTCCGGTCACGACGGCCGCGCAGCTCCGCGAGGGGCGTCGCAGCGAAGTCGGGCGCCGACACCTGGAGTCGTGGGGCCAGACCGGTCGGCGCTCAGCGGACCGTCGAGCTGGTGTGGGAAGTGGTCGAGGTGTGCGAGGTCGTGGACGTGGTCGGCGCGGCGGGCGCCAACGAGCCCTGTCCGGCCAGATCGGGGCCGATGACGACCACCACGTTCGCGGCCAGGAGGTTGGCGACGGGCGACGGCGTGGGAACAGGCATGACGGTGGTCGGCGCCAGGCCGAGAGCCGTGGCCACGGCTCCCGCCTCGCTGGAGAAGCCAGGGAGGAACAGGACGGCCGAAGAGGCCGCAGTGCTGGTGGTGTTGGTCGGCGCCAGCACGTCGTAGCCCGCCTTGCGCAGGGTGTCTGACGCCTTGGCGCCGGCCCCGCTCGTCTTGGTCCCGTTGGCCACCAAGGTCTTGACCTGGGCCGGTGGGCGTGGAGGTGCGGTCGTCGTGGAAGCCGGAGGCGCCGTGGTGCTGGTCGCAGCGCCAGGCGTGGCCGCCACCGAGGCGACGGACCCTGCCGGACTTCGGCCGACCGAATGGAACAGGACGACGCCGAGGACGACGCCGACGACGACCAGGGCGACCCCCCGGATGACCCGGACCGGCGGAACATCGTGGTGCGACTCTCCCCCACCCGGGTCGCCGCCGCTGCTCATGGCGAAGGCGGCTCGCCCGCCGAGGACCCCTCGTAGCGGGCCCGCCGGCGCCGGTCACGTCGTCGTCGGAGGCGGAGGACGACGAGCGGGTCGTAGGCCGCTGCCTCGCTGGACGCGAGCAGCTGGCCGAGGAGCTGGTAGTAGCGGCCCGAGGACATCCGGAACCGCCGCTCGATCGCCGTGCGCTTGGTCCCCGGCTCGGTCCACCAGCTCCGCTCGAAGTCGAGGATCGCCCGGTCCCGATCGGAGAGCGCCATCTGTTTCAGCCTGCCAATCCTCCGGGCGAGAATCAAGCACCTCGCCCCGGGTCCTGGCAGAGGGCCGCCGGTACGCTGGCCTCCCCGACGCCGGTGTGGCGCAGTTGGTAGCGCAGGCGACTTGTAATCGCCAGGTCGTGGGTTCGAATCCCACCGCCGGCTCTAAGAACGACCAGGTAGATGGGATCAGGAAGGGAGCGACTTCTGATGCCGACACGCACTGAGCCCCTACTTGCCGCATATGCCAGCCGCCCTGTCCTCGTCACTGGCGGCGCATCGTTCATCGGCAGCCATCTGGTCGAGGAGCTCGTTCGGCACGGCGCCCGGGTGAGGGTGGCGGACGACCTGAGTAGTGGGCGCCGGGAGTCCTTGCAGGATGTGAGTGCGGACTGCGAGCTCATGGAGGGCGACCTGCGCGAGCCCGACTTCGCAGCGCGCGCCGCCGCTGGCCGGGATGTGATCTTCCACTTGGCTGCCTCTCACGGGGGTAGGGGCTACATCGATACCCATCCCGTCGAGTGCTGCAACAACATGCTGCTCGACCACGTCGTTCTGTCCAGTGCAGCCGCTGCCGGCGCGTCACGAGTCGTATTCGCCAGCTCTGCTTGCGTGTACCCAGTCGGCCTGCAGACCGACCCATCTGCCCGGGAACTGCTGAGAGAAGACCAGTGCAACTTCGACGAGCCGGGGCGGACCTTCCCTGACGGCGAGTACGGATGGGCCAAGCTCATGGGCGAGCTGCAGCTCCGGGCGTTCCACAAGCAGTTCGGAATCGACGCCATATCCTGTCGCCTCTTTACGGCCTATGGCGAGCGCGAGAACGAGAGCCATGCCGTCGTTGCCCTCGTTGCCAAGGCCATCATCGGGATGGACCCGTTCCCCGTCTGGGGCGACGGTACTCAGACCCGCAATTTCACCTATGTCGGTGACACCGTGCACGGGATGGCGTTGGCTGGAGTGGCTCTGGAAGGATTCGACACGATCAACGTTGGTAGCCCGCTCCACATCACCATCAACGAGCTCGTAGAGGAGATCTTCGAGGCGACGGGCTTCCGGCCAGCGGAGATCGAGCGGCAGGTCGACAAGCCCGTTGGTGTTCGGGCCCGAGCGGCCGACTGCACAAAGGTGGGAGAGGGACTCGGCTGGTACCCACGTACCACTCTCGAGGAAGGGGTGCACCGGACCGTCGACTGGTACCGAGGTAGTGCTACCCCCGAGCGTCTGGCGCGCCTCGACGAGCTGCTCATGACCCGATGACGCGTGAAGTACTCAGTCGAGTGGAGATGGTCTTGCCGGCTCACAACGAGGCAGAGAGTATCGGCGAGACCATTCGCGAGTTTCACCAGGTGGCCGCGGCTGACGGGTTGCAGGTGTCTTTCCTCGTCTGTGAAGACGGGTCCACCGATGGAACACCTGATGTCATCCGGGCGCTGGCGGAAGAGCTCCCCGTCGTGCTCGACTCGACCCCAGACCGGAGGGGATACTCGCGGGCGGTGGTCGACGGGATGCGGTCCACCACGGGGGACGTCGTTGGCTTCATCGACGGCGATGGTCAGTGCGATCCGCATGATCTCGCGCGGTTGGCTTCAGCGCTCAACGATGCGGACATGGCCGTCGGGTATCGGGACCCGCGAGCAGATTCCACCGCCCGGCGGTGGATGTCGGGCGCCTTCGGCCTCGTGTTTCGGTCGGTGTTTCCCGTCAAGTGCCGTGATCCGTCCTGCCCGTACGTACTGATTCGGCGCGCCGCTCTCGAGAGAGTCCTCAAGGGACGTCCCGGCATACTGCCCCAGGGTTTCTGGTGGGAGTTCAACGCCCGCGCCATGGCAGCCGGGCTCTCGATTGGGGAGGTGCCCGTGCACCATAGAGTGCGGGCGTCGGGCCAGACCCAGGTGTACCGTCCCTCCAAGCTCCCAAGGATCGTGGGCGAGCACCTGGTCGGCCTCTGGCATCTGCGCCGTGACATCGCAGCCAGCCATTCCTGATCGTTGTGACTGAGTGGCGAGTACCGTCGCAATCACATCAGCGAGCGTCAGACGGCACCCTGGGTCGCACCCCCGCTGCTCTCTCCGGCCCTGTGGCGTCACCCGAGCTGGACCAGCCGGAACCGGCCCCGGAGATGGCGACCTCGTTCGGGTCGCGCCTGGAGCTACTGCGACGGCTGCTCCCACTGCCAGTGTTCACTGTCGTCGCCGCCATCCTTTCCTACGCCGGCTACTTCGCTATGTACAGCCGATTTGTGAGCTACGACGACGAGGGCTACTGGCTCATTGCCCTCCGTTCGTACCATCTGCACGGCAGCCTCTACCACAACACGTATAGCCAGGCCGGACCTTTCAACTACGAGTTGTGGTCAAGGTTGTTCACTGTCCTAGGCGTCCCTTTCGACACTGACGGCGGGCGGGCGATGACGCTCGCCGTCTGGGTGGCCACCAGTCTGTGCATCGCAGTCGTGGTCTGGCTGTTGACCCGGCGCCTCCTCCTGGGCGTCCTTGCCCAGGTCACGGCTTTCCTTCTGCTTCGAAGCCTCATAGGTGAGCCGATGGACCCTGGAGGCCTGGCTTGCCTGCTCGTCAGTGTGTCCCTGCTCGGGGTCGCGCTGACCGTCCGCCGCCATGAGCGCATCGGCATGTTGGTCATAGGTGCGGCTACTGCGGCGCTGCTGCTCACGAAGGTAAATGTCGGTGTGTTCGTTGCCGCCGCTGTCTGCTACACGTTCTTCGTCTGCTGGCCGACAGATCGTTGGCGTGTCACCCGTCAGCTCATCGGTGGTGTGGTGCTTCTGGCCATTCCCTTCAGTCTCATGAGCGCTCTGATCGGCACCGCATGGGTCGACCGGTACATAGGCCTGGTGGTTCTGTCGGTTCTCGGTCTCATTGCTGGCATCGGGGGTGTAAGCGCAGGTCAGCGGCGCTTCACGTTCAGCCCGCGGGCGGGCGCTTGGTGTGTCGCGGGGGCTATCGGTCTGGCGCTGATTGCCAGCGCTGGCGTGCTCCTCAACGGCACCAGCCCTTCGCAGTTGGTACAGGGTGCCTTCCTCGCCCAGCGGAACCTGGCTCTGGTGACGACCGGCGCGCTCGTCGTGTCCGATGGACAGCTGATATGGGCTGGCGTCTGGCTAGCCGTGGCGGTGGGATACCTTGCGTATCGGCACCGGTCGCCAGCCCCCTCCAACAGACTCTCGCTGCTGACCGGCATGCTCAGGGTAGCCATAGGGGTGTGGATCTGCGCAGCGGTTGTTGGCGGGGTTTTCTTTTCTCGGTACGTGAATCTGACGACGACCGGCAGCTTCCTCCTCGTTGCTCCGATGGCATGGTTCTCGCTCCTGGAGCCGCGCCGAGATGGGGCGCGCCCGTCGCTGTCCTTCTCGCGCACTTTGATCGCCAGCATGGCGGTGCTTCTGACTCTCGAGGGCTTCCCCGTGGCCGGCAGCCAGCTTGCTTGGGCAAGCCTCGGCCTGATCGTGGTCGGCGCACTCATCATCGGCGACGGCTTGGAGACGCTTCTCGTTCGCGCTCCGCTATCTCAACAGCTCACGCCTACTCTTGTCACCGCCCAGCTGGCACGCTGGGGCGCTACAGCCTCCGTCCTCGCCTTGACCGTGCTCCTCCTGGCCGGCAACGTCCGTCAGTCTCTGGCCTCCGACCGCGCGCTATTTCATGCTCATGCCTCACTCGGCCTCCCTGGGGCGCAGGACGTGCACCTCGACGCCAGTGATGTCGCCAACCTCCAACAGGTGTCGCGTCTTCTGCGCTCGCAGTGCTCGACCTTCCAGAGCCTGCCCGGCCTGAACAGCTTCTACATCTTCACGGGCCAGGCTCCGCCGACGGGCTTGAATACCACCCAGTGGATGTATCTCCTCGACAACCCCATGCAGCAACGGATCGTCGATCGTCTCGGCCAGATCCCTCGCTTATGCGTCCTCGAGGATGCCGACATGGCGCTCCACTGGCGCGTGGGAGCCGGTAAACCGCTCCCGAAGGACTCTCCGCTGTTGCGCTACATCCGGGATAATTTCGCGCCATACAAGCAGGTCGGACCCTACGTCGTACTGATGAAGGAGTCTCTGTCGCCGGGCACGCCGAGCTCGGCTGGGCCCGTGCCGTTGTGCGATGGCGGACCGGATTCAATACCGCCTTGCCGGTGAGATCGAAGAGACGACCCCCAGCCACAGGTGAGAGATCAACGTGTCGTCGACGTGAAGCGCGGGCGACAAATCGGGATCGCTCGACGGCAGGCCCGCCGGTGGCTATCGCGTGCTGGACCGCCGTCGTCAGGAGATCGGCGCGACGGTCCGGCTGGCGACGAACTCCGGACGTGGAGCCGGCGCGGCGAACGGATCGGTCAACGCGTTGGCCACGCTGTTGTAGACCACGAAAAGGTTGGTCCGCGAGTACGGGGTGATGTTGTTCGACGAACCGTGCATGGCGTTGCTGTCGAACAGGACGGCCGAGCCTGGTTCCCCGGTGACGACGGCTACGCCTCCCCCGTCCTTTACGAGCGCGGCCAGGCTGGCGTCGTCGGGGACGCCGACCTCCTGGCTCCGAAGCGAGCTGCGGTAGTGGTCCGGTGGCGTCGTGCCGACTGTCGGCACGAAGGTCCGGTGGGAACCGGGGATGATCATGAGGCTCCCGTTGTGCACGTAGTTCGGCGTGAGGGCGATTGCAATGCTTACCGCTCTCGGTGCGGGCATGCCGTCCTCGGCGTGCCACGTCTCGAAGTCCGAGTGCCAGGCGAAACCCTGGCCGATGAAGCCCGGCTTCCGGTTCACGCGGCTTTGGTGCACGTACACCGCCGAGCCGAGGAGTTGGCTCGCCGCGTCGACCAATCGCTTGTCGGTAACCACCTGGCCCATCAGAGCGCTCAGACGGTGCACCTCGAACAGGGAGCGAACCACGTCACCGCCCGGCTCGCGTATAACCCGGTCCGAACACGCCAGCTCCGGATCGCCTACAAGACGCTCGACCTCATGCCGCAAGGCGTCGACAGTCGCGTCATCGAGGAGCTGTTGCTGAACGAGAAAACCATCATGTTGGAAGCGCCTGAGCTCGTCCGGACGCAGCGGTCCACCCTCCATGGAGTAGACGACTGGGTCCCGGCGCGGAAAAGCTCGAACCGGCGGGCCGGTACGGGTCGGATAGCGGTCAGCGACCGCCATCGTGGTCACGCTCGTCCATCGCTGTGTGTCGTAAGCAACGGGTACGCTCCATCCTCGTCGTGTGTCTCCCGGCCAGTACAAGGTGGCGAGAACACGCAGACCATTCGTAGGTCAGAGACGGCAGCCACCCGGTGGCGCTCGTGCCCGTCCAACAGATACACGGTACCGGGGTCGAGCGCGTAGCTGCGACCAGAGGTGAGGTCGTCGAGCCGCCCGTGACCATCGATGCAGTACACCGCCTCCACGTGGTGGCGGTACCACATCGTCGTCTCGGTGCCGGCGTGGAGGACCGTGTCGTGGAGCGAGAAGGCCGCACCGTCGCCGGCCAGCAGCAGGCGCCGACTACGCCACGTCGGCGTGGTGACATCACGATCGGAGTCCTCGACGTCCGTGAGAGTTCGCACGATCACAGTCTGACCACCGTGCGAATTGCTTCGGCCAGGATCTCCAGCCCCGGCATAAGCTCGTCATCCACTGAGACGGTGAGCGGCGGCATCAATTTCACGACGTCTTGGTTCGGGCCAGAGGTCTCGACCAGGACGCCGCGGTCGAACGCGGCGCGCGCTGCCTTCGTTGCGATGTCGTCCCCGGGGAGCGCCAGCCCCCACACCAGGCCCTTCCCGCGCAAGTCGACCTCGAGATCGGGACGCTCGCTGCGGAGCTCATCGGCGATGGTCACCAGCGCCTGCTCGACGATTCGCCCCCGAGCCCTGACCATCCCCTCGATACCGCCTTCAGCGGGGGCATGTCCGTCCTGGTTGACCTCCGCGACTCGGCCCTCCGGACATCCACCCTCCTGCCACATCGACAGCGCAGCAGTCGCTGTCACAAAGGCAGGGTTGTTCCCGCGGAATGTCCCGTTGTGCTCGCCCGGCTCCCAGACGTCAAGCTCCGGGCGGATCAGCGTCAAGGCGAGCGGCAGACCGATGCCGCTCAACGATTTCGACAGGACCACGATGTCAGGAACGATGCCAGCATCCTCGAAACTGAAGAACGGCCCGGTGCGCCCGCATCCCATCTGGACGTCGTCCACGATGAGAAGGATCTCGCGCGCCGCGCACAACCCGGCCAGGCGCTGCAGCCACGGAACGCTGGCGACGTTCACGCCGCCCTCACCCTGGACGGTCTCGACGATCACAGCGGCCGGAAGATCCAGCCCGCTCCCGCTGTCCTCGATCAGCGCCTCCAGAATATGGATCGAATCGAAATCGTCGTCGAGGAAGCTGCAGTAGGGGAGGTGGGTGCTGTCGTTCAGTGACACACCTGCGCCGCTCCGCTTCATGGAGTTTGCCGTGACCGACAGCGAGCCGAGCGTCATTCCGTGGAACGCGTTAGTGAAGCTCACGATCTGTTTGCGGCCGGTGACCTTCCGAGCGAGCTTCAACGCGGCCTCTACAGCATTTGTGCCGGTGGGCCCGGGGAACTGCACCCGGTAGCTGAGTCCACGCGGTTCGAAGACCACTTCGCGTAGTCGCTCGAGGAGCTCCGCCTTCGCCACAGTGTTCATATCGAGGCTGTGAATCACCCGGTCCTCAGCCAGGTAGTCGAGGAGCGCGCGCTTGAGCACCGGATGGTTGTGCCCGTAGTTGAGGGCGCCGGCCCCGCTGAAGAAGTCGATGTACGTATTGCCATCGGTGTCCTGTAGTCGGGCGCCTCGAGCCCAGTCGAAGATCACCGGCCATGCGCGGCTGTAACTTCGGACCTCTGATTCGAGCTGCTCGAACACGCCGTGCGTGGAAGCGACGCCGCTGGCGACTCCGCTGTCGGCAGCACCGCCAGCCACAAGGCTCTCCGTCGTCGTGCTCACGGTTTGTAGGTTCTTCACGCGTCGGGCCTCCTGGGCAGGCATTATGTGCGTCGATCGCGCCCGCGACATGCGCCACGCACGGGCGACGGCCGAATTTTATGATCAAGCCGGCGTGGCCCGCGCCAGGTGTGCACGAGCCCCGGGCGTACTCTCGCTGTCTCGAAACGGGCCGACCCGCATCAGGAGCTCGGCGTCGTGCGGACATTCCGCTGGGAACACGAAGCCGTCGAAGAGCTTTCCTGACGCGAGCTCCACCTCTGACGATGCCGCCAGTGACCGGAAGAGGCCCGCGGAGGCCTCGTTCGACGAGGTCACCGATGCCTCGACGAAGCGCAGCGTGGGCGCCAGCCGGTCGCGTAGGTGCTCGAGCATGGCGATCGCCAGACCCTGTCGCCGCCACGCCTTGCCGACGGCCACCTGTGACACGAACAAGGTGGCGGGCTCAGCAGGGCGACGGTAACCGGTGACAAAGCCGACGGTGCCCTGGTCCACCTGGGCGATCACCGAGGTGTCGGCGAAGTCATGGCACCACAGGAGGTACAGGTACGGAGAATTGAGGTCGAGACCACAAGACCTGGCCAGGCGCCAGAGGTCGGCCCCGTCGTCGGTGGTCGGCGCGCGCAGCAAAACCGAATCCCCGCTCACGGCCCGTGCTGATACCCGGATCTAGATAGGACAAACCTGGACCGTTCGCACATCCCTCAGCCCCAGCGGTCCACCTCATCCGGTCGACCGGCTCGATAACGTCTCTGACCAGCCAGAACGGGACACTGCGGGAAGATCAGAGGTGCCGTTTCGTCGATGGTCGCCCTCGCCTCATCACCCAGTCCCCCGCTACCGGCTGAGCTGCCGCCCCGGGCGCCGAGGGCGCTCGCTTTCCTGGCAGATCGGGTGGCGCCGGACGAGGTGGGAGCTGCGTTCCGGACTGCAGCCGTGTCCTCGTGATCTCCCGTCAGCGCGCCTTCTGCAAGTAGACATCCAGGTGGCGGATCTTGCCGTCCTCGTCGAATCCGAAGACGGTCATCGAGTTGACCACGTTGACGGTGCCACCTAGGAAGTGCCTCTCTTCGATCTCGTAATACACGAGACCGTGTAACTCGGAGATTCGTCGGACCGTGGTCTCGAACGAGTCCGTTGCCGAAGCCCACCGGGTCAGCATCGCGGTGTACTCCTGCCAATTCTGCACCTCGAGAAAGGTGCCAACCCTCTCGAACTCGTCCACTGCAACGAACCTTGCCAGCGGGGCCCAGTCAGCTCGGGCCCTCGGCGCCGGCACCAGGCGTTTCAACGTTTGATCGTATTCGAGGACCTTGCGGGTCAGCGGGCCGGCGTTCTCGACGTTCCGACCGGTGTTGACCATCGAGCTGTGCGCTTCGCCCATAACGTTTCGCTCCGTCAATCGTGAACGGCGGGGCGGGGGCCGCGGGGGAGGATGTGGGGCAGGTCCTCAGCCGTGAGGATGCCAGGGCGCGCCGCGCACACATAGGGGATGGCGTTGACCGGTCCATTGGCGTTGTACGCGGGCACGAACGATGCGAGGTCATCGACCGGCACGGGGAAGGGCATGCTCAGGTCGAACGGGGCGTCACCGTGGATTCGGATCCGCCAACCCGTGGGCCGCAAGTCCCAATCGGGCTGCACGTCGATGGCGACGAAGCCGTACTGGGTGAACCGGATGCGGTCGACACCGCCACTGCGACCGTTGATGATGATCCGCTGCGCGGCGGCAGTGCCGGCTTCGATCCCACCGGCGACGATCGTCATATCCTGCTTTGCCGCCGCCACGCCGCCCTCAGCGGTCCATTCGTCGATCTCGAAGCCTCCGATGTCCGACAACACGCTGAGCGCTGGCTGGTATTCGCCGAACAAATGGTTCTTCCGCCGGTCCGGATCGAACTCCGACAACGGCTTCCCGAATCGCATCTGCTCCATCACCATGTGCGCCGAAGGGCGGTGAGAGAGATCGCCGAACTCCTCGATCTCGATCAGATCGACGCACCGCTGCACAGACAGCAACGCCAGAGGAAGGGTCTCGGTGATGAAGCCCGGGTCACTGCCGCTCGCCCAGACCGACGCATTGCCTTTCTCGCAGGCCTCTCGCACGCGGGCACGGTTCGGGCCGCTCAGCCGCACCCCTCTTGCAAACAGATCGGTGCAGGTGGTGACGATGTTCGTGCCCGATCCGAGCAGCGCCACGACGTCGTCGACGAGCTCGTCTTCCGTTAGGCCGGCACGGGTCTGGTCTCTCCCAGACGCACGCGGCATGTAGATGCAGCAGTCCGCCTCGAGTTTCAGAACCGCGTCACGGTCCGTCGTGGCCAGAACGCCGATCGGGCCCTCACCGCACAGCTCGCCCGCATCGACACCCTCCTTCGCCCGGTCGTACACCACCACGGCGACGAGGTCGAGCGACCGATGGCGGATCACTTGCCGCAGCGCACGCTGACCCGTGTTCCCCGTCGCCCACTGGATCACTCGGTGCCGCGACGAGTCCATGAATCCCCCTGGTTCGATCGAGCAGCAAGCGCAAAGTAGCCGATCGGCTACCCAGGCGGCAAACCGGTGGGAGTTGCGATCAGGGAGAGGATCTCGCTGGGGCTGAGGGGCTGGCGGCGGATTGTCACGCCGAGCGGCGCCAGCGCATCGGCCACTGCGTTGACCACCGCCGGAGGCGAGGCGATAGCGCCGCCTTCCCCCATGCCCTTGTGGCCTCCTGGATTCGTCGGGGACGGTGTCTCGATGTGGCCGTACTCGATCACCGGCACCTCGGCTGCCGTCGGGAGGAGGTAATCGACGAACGTGGTCGTGAGCGGGTTGCCCTCGTCGTCGTACTTCATGTGCTCGTAGAGTGCCCCGCCAATGCCTTGCACTACGCCACCAGCGATCTGGCCCTCCACGACGCTCGGATTGATCATTACGCCGCAGTCCTCGCTGACGACATAGCGCAGGATGGTGACAGCTCCAGTGGCCGGATCGACCTCACACGTGCACATGTGGCAGGCGTTGGACCAGGTGAACTTGTCCTGTGGGGCAAACCGGTACTGCGCCTCGAGCCCAGGCCCTTGGTCCGGCGGCAGGGCGGCCAGGTCCAGATAGGCGAGGCGAGCAACGTCGGCGACGGTCGAGGACCGAGTCGGCGTGCCGGCGACGTGGATACGCCCCTCCTCCAAGACAAGGTCCTCGACCGCGGCCTCGAGCTGATGGGCCGCGATGTTCAGCACCTTGGCCCGGACCTCCTGCGCCGCCCCGCGGGCCGCGCCCGCCACGACGACGGCGCTGCGGCTGCCGCCGGTACCAGGACCAAACGGCGTGACTGCAGTGTCGCCCTGGATCACACGGACGTCGTCGACGTCCACGCCGAGCTCATCGGCCACGACCTGGGCGATCGTTGTCTCGAGGCTCTGGCCGTGGCTCGCCGAGCTGGTGAGGACGTCGACGCTGCCGTGCAGACCGATACGAACGATCGCCGCGTCGGTGGAGAACCAGCCGAAGGCGACCGCTGATGGTTCGGCGAGGAGGCTGATGCCGATGCCTATCAGCCGGCCCTCAGCGCGCATATCGGCCTGCCGGGCCAAGAACTCGTCATAGCCGATCAGCTGGGCCGCCTGCTCGAGCGTTGCCGCCGCCGTCATCTGATCGTACACGAACCCGGTGGCCATGGTGTAGGGAAGGTCGGCCTCGCCGATGACATTGCGGCGGCGAATCTCGAGACGCTCGATGCCGAGGGCCCGGGCCACATGGTCGATCATCAGCTCCCGAGCGACCGTCTCGATCATCCACGGGCCTCGATACGACCCTCGTCCTGCGGTGTTGGTGTAGACGGTCTTGCCCGACCCGGCGGCGGCACCGATGCGGTAGGGACCGGGGAAGATCGACGTCGTCAGCAGCAGGGCACTGCCGCCCGCCACGGGGAAGGCGCCGACCGATTCGAGGAAGTCGGCCTTGGCCCCCAGGATGGCGCCGTCGTCGTCGACGGCGAGGGAGATGGTGGCCTGGTCCTCGCGGGCGTGCTCGCCGCAGAGCAGGTTCTCACGCCGGTCCTCGATCCACTTCACCGGCTGGCCGAGCCGGCGGGTGGCGAAGGCGACGGCGAGCTCCTCGGGGTGGGGGAACATCTTCTGGCCGAAGGCGCCGCCGACGTCGGGCATGATCACCCGGATCTGGGCCTCGGGGAGACCGAGGACGCGTGCGAACAGCCCCTGCGCGGCGAACTGGCCCTGTGTGGAGAGCCAGACCGTGAGCTGTCTGACGGCGGAGTCCCAACTGGCGAGGATCCCCCGCGTCTCCATGGGAACACAGGCGTAGCGGTGCTGGCGGAAAGTCTCGGTGAACGCGTGCGGCGCCGAGGCGAACACGGACTCGACGGCGGGATTATCGACCGCCGGGAGCTCGAGGACCACGTTCGATCCGGCCTCGGGGTGGACCAGCGGCGCGCCCTCGTCAGCGGCGTGTTCGGGGTCCACGACCGGCGTCTCCGGTTCGATGTCGATCTCGACCAGCTCGACGGCGTCCTCGGCGACGTAGCGGGAGGCGGCGACCACCATTGCCACAGGTTCGCCCACGAAGCGAACGTCGCCGTCGGCGAACAGCCGGAACTGCCGGGACTGCCCGTTCGGGCCCTCGAAGTCGGTCCACCATTCGCGCACGAGGTGGTTGAGGTCGGCCGCGGTCAGCACCGCGATCACGCCTGGCACCTCGGCCGCCGCCGAGGTGTCGACTCCCGTCAGCCTCCCCCGCGCCATATGGCTCCGGGCGAACGCGACGTGCAGCGTTCCAGGTAGGACGATGTCGTCCACGTAATGCCCGGTGCCGGTGACGAAGCGGGCGTCTTCGTGGCGCGGGACCCGTTGGCCGACGAAGCGCCCGCCGGCAGCGGGGCCCGTCACAAGTCTCGCCCCGCGTCGGCGGCAAGACGGGCCGCTTCGAGGATCCCCTGGTAGCCCGTGCAGCGACACAAGTTCCCCGACAGCGCACCGCGGAGGTCGTCGTCGGTCGGGTGAGGGTGGTCGCGCAGGTATGACGTCAGCGAGACGACGAACCCCGGCGTACAGAAGCCGCACTGCAGGCCGTGGGCGTCCCGAAACGCCTGCTGCACCACGCTCAGCTCACCGTCGGGGCCCGCCAGCGCCTCGACGGTGGTCACCTCGCGCCCATCGGCCTGGACGGCGAGCATCAGGCAGGATCTGACCGCAGCACCGTCGACGAGAACCGTGCACGCGCCGCACACGCCGTGCTCGCACCCGAGGTGGGTCCCCGTGAGGCCACACCGCTCCCGGATGAAGTCGGCCAATGTCAAGCGGGGTTCGACCATCGCCTGGCGCCGCTGGGCGTTGACGTCCATGGCGACCGCGACCTCACGCATTCGTCGCCTCCGTCATCGCGTCCACCCACGCCCTCGCCACCATCGCAGCGCCGACCTGTCGCCGGTACTGCGCCGAGCCGTGGAGGTCGGAAGGGATGTCGTCGAGGCCGGCCACCGCCATGGCCCCGACATCGCCGGCGGCGACCGGTGCTGTCTCCCCCTCCACCACCGCCGCCTCGGCTCCGGTTGCCCGGATGGGCGCCGATCCCATGCCGATAAGCGAGATGCTGCACCGCTCGACCCGGCCGTCGGACGCGAGCCTGACGGCGACAGCAGCGCCGGCGACGGCGAAGTCGCCGTGGCGGCGAGCGAACTCGCGGACGGCGAACCCGCACCGCCCGGTCCACATCGGGAACCGGACGTTCACGAGCATCTCGTCGGGATCAAGCGCCGTGCTCCAGAAGCCGGTGAAGAAGTCGGCGGCCGCTAGCCACCTCCGACCACGAGGCGACAGCGCCTCCATCTCGGCGGCGAGGGCCAGGGCAACGGCGGGGTACTCCGCGGCCGGATCGGCATGGGCGAGGGAGCCGCCGAGGGTGCCCCGATTGCGGATCTGGAAATGACCGATCAGCGGCGTGGCCCGCGAGAGCAGGGGCACCGCGGCGGTCAGCTCCGGGCTCGCCTCGATCCTCGACTGGGTCGTGCCGGCACCCACCGTCACCACATCCCCTGCGACATGGATGCCGGCGAGCTCGCCGATCCGGCCGATGTCCACCAGGTGATCGAAGACCGCCAGCCGTAGCGACAACATGGGAATGAGGCTCTGCCCGCCGGCGAGGACCTTCGCCCCGTCCCCGAGCTCGGCGAGGAGCGCAACAGCTTCGTCCGCACCGGAGGGGGCGTGGTACTCGAAGGCCGACGGCTTCACGGCCCGCCAAGATAGCCGATCG
Source organism: Acidimicrobiales bacterium (assembly GCA_036491125.1). Taxonomy (NCBI): domain Bacteria; kingdom Bacillati; phylum Actinomycetota; class Acidimicrobiia; order Acidimicrobiales; species Acidimicrobiales bacterium. The sequence goes on from DASXCO010000206.1 coordinate 51,687, forward strand.
GCTAGCTTGCTCGGGCAAAGGACACCTCGGGAGGATCAACCTGATGGAGCTGAACGGCAAGGTCGCGGTCATCACCGGCGCGGGGTCGGGGATGGCGAGGGCGTCGACAAGGGTCTTCGTGCGCGAGGGAGCACGCGTGCTCGCCGCCGACATCAGCGGACGCGAGGAGGAGACGGCCAAGGAGCTCGGAGACGCCGTCGTGCCCTTTCGATGCGACGTCACCAGAGAGGACCAGGTCGAGGCGATGTTCGCCGCCGCGCTCGACGAGTTCGGACGTGTCGACGCGGTCCTCAACGTTGCTGGTATCGGCAGCGCCGGTCCGCTCGCCGAAGTGTCCATGGAGGAGTACGACCGGATCATGGACGTCGACCTGCGGGGCGTCCTGCTCGGCACCAAGCACGGCATCACTGCGATGCTCCCGACGGGAGGCGGCGTGATCGTCAACTGGTCGTCGACCGGCGGAATCAACGCTACGGCGTTCCCTGTGAGCGTGTACTCGACGGCCAAGGCCGGCGTCATCGCGCTCAGCAAGTCAGCCGCCGTCGAGTACGGCACCCAGGGCATTCGGGCCATCGCCATCTGCCCGGGCTTCATCGAGACCGAGATGTCCGGAGGACCGGGCGCAGCGGCGCGGTTCCCCCAGCTCGTGCAGGGCACCGCGTTGAAGCGCGGCGGTCAGCCCGAGGAGGTGGCCGAGCTGGCGGCGTTCCTCTGCTCTGATCGAGCGACCTACATCACCGGCGCCGTGATCCCCGTCGACGGCGGGATGACCGCCACCCTGGCATGACGTTCCGCACCGGTACGTCACCGTCGATGGCGCCGGGATGCCTCTACGGCGCGGCTCGTTGCCGCGATGGCCGAGCAGGCTTGGTCGTGTCTGTTCGCCCCGTGCTCGGCGGCTGGTAACGGAGTCCGTCGAGCGCCATCGCCAGGACCCGCTCGATCTGGTCGGGCTCGGCGAACCGGATCATGGTGATCCCGCTGATGAGGCGGACCACGTCGTCGAAGCTCGTGTCGGGGCGGGCCGCGCCTGCTTCCTGAGCCCGCTGGAGCAACGGCTCGCCGGCGGCGTAGACCTCACTCCGGCAGCTGAGGATCAGCTTCGAGTCGTGGTTGAGCGTCTCGGCGAGCGCCCGCTTGGTCGCCGCGTAGAGGACGAACCGGTGAAGCCAGGCGACAAGGGCGTCCCACGCCGACAGATCGGTCGGCAGCTCGTCGGCCGCTCGACAGAGGGCTTCGACCTCGTCGACGTAGACGCTTTCGAAGACATCCTGGCGGGTCGGGAAGTGGCGGTACAGGGTGCCGATACCCACCCCGGCGCGTCGAGCGATGTCCTCCAGCGACGCCGACGTACCGTCCTCGGCGAAGGCGTCGCGCGCCGCTGAGATCAGCTTCTCGTAGTTGCGGCGGGCGTCAGCTCGTTGAGGACGCGACCTCAGGACCCCGGGGGCCTGCTCCTTGGTCGCCATGACGCCTGTCTCCTCTGGTCCGAAAACCCTCTTGCTAACGGAGGCTACCCTCCGCTACAGTACCGGAGGGACACCTCCACTATAGCGTCCACCGGCCCTTCCCCGAAAGGTGTATCTGCGAATGCCGTCTTCCCTGACCGCGCGCGCCCCGGTGCGCTCTTCGCCCTCACGGGTGGTCTTGGCCCTCATCCTCGCCGCCCAGCTGATGGCTGTCGTCGACGTCTCGATCGTCATCACCGCCCTGCCCAAGATCCACGCCGCCCTCAATTTCTCGTCCACCGGCCTGTCGTGGGTGCAGAACGCCTACACGCTGACCTTCGGCGGTCTGTTGCTGCTCGGCGCCCGTGTAGGCGACCTCCTCGGCCGGAGGCGGGTGTTCATGGCGGGCGTCGCCGTGTTCACGCTGGCGTCGCTGCTGGGGGGATTGGCCCAGTCCCCGGAGTGGCTGCTCGCGGCCCGAGCGGTCCAGGGCGCCGCGGCTGCCATCGCCGTCCCCTCGACCCTCGCTCTGCTGATGATGAGCTTCCCCGAAGGTACCGAGCGCACGCGGGCGGTCGCCTTGTACAGCGCCGTCACCGGGGCCGGCGCCAGCGTCGGGCTGGTGCTCGGAGGCCTGCTGACGGACTGGATCTCGTGGCGCTGGGGGCTGTTCGTCAATGTCCCGGTCGGCGCAATGGTGCTCCTGCTGGCCCCCCGGTACCTGGCCGAGACAGAACGGCGCGCCGGGCGCTTCGACCTTGCCGGTGCGGCGAGCTCGACCCTGGGCATGACAGCCCTGGTGTACGGGTTCGTGCGGGCCGCGGCCGACGGATGGAGCACTCCGGAGACCATCGCGTCATTCGTCGTCGGCGTGGCGATGCTCGCAGCCTTCGTCCAAATCGAGAGGCGAGCTCCACAGCCGATCATGCCCCTCCGGCTGTTTGCCAGCCTGGAGCGTTCGGGTGCATACGTCGGCCGCTTGCTGATCGTGGGCGGCATGTTCGCCTTCTTCTTCTACCTCACCCAGTACCTGCAGGAGGTCCGCGACTACAGCCCGCTCAAGGCCGGGCTCGCCTTCGTGCCGATGACCGCGGTGTTGTTTGCGATGGTTCAGGTCGTTCCCAAGCTGGTGCCACGGATAGGGACGGCGCGCCTGCTGGCCGCTGGGGTCCTCGTTGCCCTCGTCGCCATGGCCTGGCTGAGCCGCATCTCACCCGGCACCCAGTACTTCCCACAGATCGCCCTGCCCCTGGTGCTCCTCGGCATCGGCATGGGGATCGCGTTCATCCCTCTGACCAGCCGCGGCATCGCCGGTGTGGAGGCGGCCGACTCCGGCGCCGCCTCCGGCCTGGTCAACGTCTCGCATCAGGTCGGCGGTTCGTTGGGCCTCGCCATCCTCGTGACCGTCTTTGCCACCGCCAGCCGAGGCGCTGCCCATCACACGCTGGCGGGGGCATCCGCCGGGAGCCAGGCCAGTCAGGTCCTGGCCCACGGCGTGGCCGCCGCGCTCACCGGATCAACGGTATTCCTCGCCCTGGCCCTCGTCGTGGTCATCGCCATGGTGCCCCGCCGCACCCGGGCGACTGCCGCTTCCGAGGCTGAGCGTCAGCCCGAGGCCGATCCCGAAGCCCAGGCCGCGGCCTGATGCCCCTATGGTGCAGAGGCACCCACGCGCTGCTCCGGTCCCGCCTCCGGCCTGGGCCTACGGCGCGATCGGGCGCGGTCCGCCTTCGGCAGGGCGATCTTGCGCACGCGCACGGCGGAGGGGGTCACTTCGACACACTCGTCGTCGGCAATGAGCTCGAGGGCCTGTTCGAGTGTGAGCCGCCGCGGGGGGGTGAGCCGCACCAACTCCTCGGCGGTCGAGGAGCGCACGTTGGTGAGCTTTCGCTCCCGAGTCGGATTGACATCGATGTCCTCGGCGCGTGAGCACTCGCCCACGACCATTCCCTCGTAGACCGCTTCCCCGGGACCGATGAAGAGGGTGCCCCGATCTTCGAGCGAGAACAGCGCGTACGCCGCAGCCACCCCTCTCCGGTCCGCAACCAGGCTGCCGCGGGCACGTGACCGGATGTCCCCGGTCCACGGCTCGAAGCGCTCGAACGCGTGGTGGATCTGAGCGGTGCCGCGCGTCTGGGTCAAGAGGTCCGTACGGACGCCGATCAGCCCCCGAGCGGGGATGGAGAAGACCATTCGCAGCCATCCCAAGCCGTGGTTGACCACCTCGACGAGTTGTCCCCGCCTGGAAGCAAGTGCCTGAGTCACAGCGCCGAAGTACTCCTCGGGCAGGTCGAGGTCAAGGCGCTCGATCGGCTCGCACAGCTGTCCATCTATCGTCCGGCCGACTACCTGGGGCTTGCCCACTGTCAGCTCGAAACCCTCCCGGCGCATCAGCTCGACGAGGATCGCCAGGGCCAGCTCGCCTCGACCCTGGATCTCCCATGCATCGGGGCGCTCGGTGGGCAGTACCCGAATGGACACGTTGCCGACCACCTCTGCTTGCAGCCGGCCTTCGAGCAGGCGAGCGGTCAGCTTGGTCCCCGCCTCGCCCCCCGTGGGGCCGCCGCCTCCGCCTGCCAACGGTGAGGTGTTGATCCCGACGGTGACCGACAAACTGGGCTCGTCGACCCGGAGGACCGGGAGGGGCCGTGGATCATCGATGTCGGCGAGGGTCTCGCCGATGGTGATCTGGGGGATGCCGGCGACAGCCACGATCTCTCCGGGCCCCGCCTCGGTGACATCCACCCGGTCGAGGGCTTCGGTGACGAAGAGCTCGGCGATGCGCGCCCGGTCGATCGACCCGTCTTGGCGACACCACGCCACGACCTGGCCCCGGCGGAGTCGTCCCTGCATGACGCGGCAGATGGCGAGACGGCCGAGATACGGCGAGGCGTCCAGGTTGGTGACAAGGGCTTGTAGCGGGTGGCCATCGAGGTAGCTGGGGGCGGGTACGCGGGCGAGCACCAGGTCGAGCAGGGGCCGTAGGCCGGCGGCCCGGACATCAGATGAAGGCTCCATGGACCCTGTGGGGACACTCGGCGACAACTCGGAGGCCCAGCCGTCGCGGGCGCTCGCGTAGATCACGGGAAACTCGATCTGGCTCTCATCGGCACCCAGATCGATGAACAGCTCGTAGACGGAATCCAGGACCTGCGCTGGCCGGGCGTCAGCCCGATCGACCTTGTTGAGGACCACCAGGATCGGGAGTCGCGACTCCAGCGCCTTGCGGAGGACGAACCGGGTCTGCGGACGTGGTCCCTCCGCCGCGTCCACCAGCAGCAGCGCGCCGTCGACCATGGCCAGGCCCCGCTCCACCTCGCCACCGAAGTCCGCATGGCCGGGGGTGTCCACGATGTTGATGGTGACCCCGTCATGGTGGACAGCGGTCTGCTTGGCCAGGATGGTGATGCCCTTCTCCCGCTCGAGGTCCATCGAGTCGAGGACCCGATCGACGACCTGCTGGTGAGCCCGGAAGGCGCCGGTCTGTCGGAGCATCCCGTCGACGAGGGTGGTCTTGCCGTGGTCGACGTGCGAGATGATGGCGATGTTGCGGAGATCGTGGCGTGTAGGCATGCGGGGGCCTTCTGGAAGAGAGGGAGACGCCTCGCGAAGCGCGCTGCGGCCCAATTATCTTACCCGAGGTCGTGGAATCCTCGTGTTCCCTGCTGATCCTCCTGGCTCGGGGGTCCCAGCGGCCGTGGCGACCCTCGACGAGCGATGTTGACTGTGGTGTCATCACGGGCGTGAGGGCAGCCCGTGCCAAGGATCCACGGCCCGCCACCGAGCCCCGGCTCGGCCTCGTCGGGGACATCGTCGACGAGCTTCGGTGGACAGCCACCAGCCGCAAGGGCTGGCTGATCGGCCTGTCGCTCAACTTCGCCGTCGCCGTCGTCTACGTGGGATTCACGCACTACGACCCCCACCGTCCCGGCGACATCCGGATCGCCCACGTCGGCACCGCCGTCGCCATCTGGGTCCTGTCCAACACGCTCAACACCAACCAGCTCGGAGCCGACAGCGATCGAGCGCTCGCTTCCCTCCGGCGGGGAGACACGGTGCCGAGGATCCTGGCGATCAAGAACCTGTCGCTCGCCGTGTTTCTCGTCCCGCTCGCGCTCGTCATCTCGGTGGTGGTCCGGATCCTGGTCGATCGGTGGCGCCTCCTGCCGCACGCCGCCATGGCTGACATCGGGGCGGTCTTCCTCTGGCTGGGGCTGGGCAGCGTGATATCGGTGCTCCTCCCCTATCGGCCCATAGCCCTTCGCGAGCGCTGGAAGGCGCGCCGCACCTGGTTGCGGTGGGGCATCTGCCTGGCCGTGCCCGATCTCAGCTACTTCGTCGTCATGCCCGTGCTGCACCTGCCCTACATCGCCGTGTTGGGCCTGAAGGTCTTCGGCCCCTACGAGCCTCACTTCCTGGCGTACTCGTTCTTCTATCTGGCCATGGGGCTCGCCTACTGGGCGCTGGGCCTCTGGCTCGCGTCCCTGTACGCCCGGCGCCGCTCCTCACGGTTCACCGCCAACCTCGCTCGCAGGAGCTGACCCGCGACGCCACGCGGACGCTCCAGTCGGCGCAGGGCTCTGCCGCTGCGAGCCCGTCGGCGACCTAGCAGAGGTTGACCCGCTTCGCGGACAGGACGTGGCCCGCGGCATCATCGAGTCGCGACAGCGGAAGCGTTCCGTCACCGACCGCAGCGGTCAGCTGGTTCACCACGTCGGGCCCAGACGACGCAGACAGGTCGTACAGCACCATGTCGGCCCCAGCCGTCACCGCCTGTACTGCAGCGTGAGGAACGTCCAATCCGATGGACCTGATGGAACCGGCCGACAGCGAATCGGTCAGCACGAGGCCACCGAAGCCGAGCTGGCGCGAGAGGAGGCCCCCGATGGCCGTCGAGGACAGACTGGCAGGGCCGCTGGTGAGCCCGGGGATGGTGTCGTTTCCCATCATGACTGCTGGTAGCCGAGCGCGAACGGCGTTACTGAAGGGCACCAGGTCCGAGCCCTCCAGCTCTGACAGGGCCGGCGTCGAGGCTGGCGCGTCGTCGGAGTTGGCCGTGGCCTGGCCTTCGCCGGGAAAGTGCTTGACCACTGGCATGACGCCGGCGGCCAGCAGCCCCTGGGCGAAACCGAGCCCGTAGCTGGCGGCGATTCCCGGATCAGGGCTGAACGAGCGGGGACCGTCGGTGTGCTGCAGATCGGGCCCAGGCCCACTCGCCAGATCGAGCACCGGGGCCAGATCGACGTCTACGCCGTTGGCCATCAGCTGGTGCCCGGTGGCCTCGCCCAGCTGACGAACGCCCTCCGGGCTCAGACTCGCGGTCATGGCCCTGGGGGAGGCCAGTGGCCCGACCAGATTGGGCATCCGTTGCACCGGCCCGCCTTCTTCGTCGGTCATGATCAGCGGGGCGACACCACCAGGCGCTTGTGCCTTGAGGCCCGCCAGCTGCTGCCCGAGGTCCGTCGGTGCCGATGATCCGAACAAGATGACTCCGCCGGCGCCCTGGCGGACGGCCGACACCGCGGTCGTCACGGCTGTCTCCTTCGCCGGCACGACGACCAGCTGCGCCGCACGGCGAGCTACCGGCCAGGTCGCCAGGACGCTGGCATTGCTGCAAGTGGTCGTGGTCGTGGCAGCCGGTGCTGACCTCGGTACGGGGGCCGCGTCATGCCGAACAGCGCCCAGCTGGGCGTGCGATCCACTCGTGGCACAGGACGCCGATGACGCTACCAGCGCCGAGACCGCCAGGGCCCGTCCCAGAATCAGGGAGCGCCGAGAGCGCGACAGATGGTGGAGACCAGGCGTTGGGCCCACTGAACAAGAACCTGCTTGCAAAGATCCGTTTGATCTCACGCCGACCGCCCGGCAGGTCGCTCCAGCTCTTCGCATCCAGGCTACCGGCTAGAAGGACACACCAACACCTGGTGAGGCACACCTACCGCCCGGAGCCGACGAAGAATCATCCACAGGGTGTGGCCTGCTGTCCGCTGTGCGGGTCCGCTCTCTCGATCAGCCAGGAGCCAGACTCGTTACGCATCGTGTAGTCGAGAGTCCACAGGTCACATGACTCGCCGTGTGGGCCAAGTTGCGGGCTCTGAAGGCTGGAGAACGTCGCATACACCGTCGCCGTACCGGGACTCTGTGGGGTGAGGGAATGGAGTGAGATGTTGAAGTCATATGTTGTCCTGAGGCCGCTGGCAAGCTGGTCCGGCGAGACCTGCGCACGCTGTGCAGCAGTGAGCTGGTTCCAGGCCGTGGCGTAGTCAGCAGCATCAATGGCTCGAAAATATGTCAGCAGCGTCTGCCCAATTGCGGTGGCGTCGGCTCCCGTGAGCTCCGAGTGTGGACTTGCATCCGCAGAAGGACCGGTTGGGCTCCCACACCCTGACTGGCTCGCCACGGTCTGAGGGCTCGCTTGCCAGCTGGCCAGGAGCGGCTGCGCCACCCTGCCGCTGACGGCGAAGGAGATGCCCTGCGCATCTGCCGCGCCCGCGTCGATGACGCCGACAACCTTGCCGTCCGGATCGAGCAGCGGTCCACCGCTGTTGCCGGGGTTCACGGAAGCATCCGTCTGAATCAACCCCGTGCGCGTCTGACCCTCGACGGGGATCGTCCGGTCGAGGCCACTGATGGAACCCTGAGTGAAGGTGAGAGGCAACCCTTCGGGGAAACCCATCGCGGCTACAGGAGTCCCAACGACCGGCGGAGTCTGTTGAACGGCGAAGACGTGCCCCGGCAGCGGCTGGTCAAGCCGGATCAGCGACACGTCACTGCCGCTGTCAATGCCCACGACGCTCCCGACCCTGGTGTCGCTGCCGGCCGTCACACCTATGACGGCTGCTCCATCGACCACGTGCGCTGCCGTAGCAACCAGGTTAGGAGCGACGAGGAATCCAGTTCCGATGGCTGAACCGCTGCAGGACGTCCCGTCCAGGCGCACGACACCCGAGCTGTCCTGCGCGAAAAGCTGCGAAAACGGCGGAGGCGTGGGCGAGCCCGGCGCGGCGGTGCTGGCCGGTGACCTCCCTTGCGCCCCCTGAGGACCCGCTTGGACGCTTCGGTTCGGGCCTCCGTTCTGACCGAGGCGCAGAACTGCGACGGGCACGCCCACGAGCGCGGCGACAATCAGCACAGTGAGCGTCACGACCACTGCGGGCCGGCGATACCACACCCGCTGCTTGGCTGCGGGCGGCTCGACCTCCACAGGATGGAACCGGGAAGCCATCTCGCCACAGGCCGGGCAGAACGGCTTCCCCTCTACTTGCCGAGCCCCGCAGTTGGCGCAGAACATCTCAGACTCCCCCTCCCGGAGCCCATGGTACGGACCGATCTTGACGGGAGGCTGACGGAAGCCTGACCGTTCCCTGATTTGCCGAGCCTTGCCCGCCGGCGACCCCGCTATGGGTGGATTCGCTCCCCCGCCTCGAGCATGGCGACGAACTTCGCCAGGCGTTGGGCCCGTGTCTCGGGCTTCCTGGCGTCCTGGAGTCGGTAGAGGATGGCGTAGCGGTTCTGGCTGCTGAGCTCGGCGAAGAACGCACTGGCCTCAGGGCGGGCGTCGAGCTCGCGCCGGAGGTCGTCGGGAACGGCGATCCTCCGCTGCCCCTCATAGGCCGCGTCCCACCGGCCGTCGGCCTGGGCCCGCTGGACCTCGCCGAGCCCGGCCGGACGCATCCGGCCGTCGGCGATCAGTCGCTCGGCCTTGTCGCGGTTGATCCGCGACCATCGGCTTCGGGGTCGTCTCGGGGTGAACCGCTGGAGGAAGCAGCGCTCGTCGAGGGCCTCGCGGCGTCCGTCGATCCATCCGAAGCAGAGGGCGCAGTCCAGCACCTCCGGGTAGCGCACGCTGTCGATGCCCGCGTCCCGCTTGGCCATCCTGATCCACAGGCCGTCCGAGGCGGCGTGGTTGCGCTCGAGCCACTCCTCCCAGTCGGCGGCGGAGGCGAAGGCGTGCTGCGGAAGGTCGTCGTCGGCGCCCACGCCGTCTCAGGCTAGCGCCCGGTCAGCGCGCCCCGGCGCCGTCGCCGGAGGGCGCGCGACAACCCGGCACAGACATCAGCGAGCAGCGGATGGCGGGCTGTACACGGCGATGAACGGGCCACATCGTGACTGGCGTCCGTGGAGGACACCCAGGATGTCAGGCGCCAGTGCAGCAGGACCGGGCTGGAGACCCTCAATGGGCACGACCGAGGCGTCCTGGGTCTCGAACAACACCAGGTAGTCGCCCTGCTGGTCGAGGGCGCGTGCGGCGCTGAGGATCTGGGCGTCGGATCCCCCGATCTCGTCGATCCACAGCCAGTCGAGGGGTAAGGGGTCGTGAAGGTGCAGCACCGGGTACATGGCGGCGTTGTTGGGCAGCATTGCCACCCGTCTGGCGGGCATCTCTCTGATGCAGGTCTTCATGTCCGTGAGATAGGCGCCCGTCTCGGGATTGGTACGGATGGATCCGAAGTCCGGCGCGATTCGGGAGAGCGGGAAGGTCAGCTGGCTCGCCGGGCGATCGCGGTAGATGTCGGTCCGGCGTGTGTGGACGAAGACGGCCGCGGTGGCAGCGAAGACGGCGACCGCCACCAGCGCGCTGACCAGCGCGCCCGGCTGCGTCGCGATCGTGTGTCCATCCCAGATGCGGATCACCGCCAGGAGCACCAGGCCTCCGGCAATGAGGTTCGGGACGGCGTAGCCCCAGGACAGGCTGACCATCCACCCCGTGCCCACCAGGGCGATACCCGGCCAGTCGACGCGCCGGCGGCGCCACATGTGCCACAGCACCACGACGCCCGCGATCTCCTCGAGCTGGTCCGCCCACGTGCCATAGAGCTGGAGGTGCTGCTGGAGCGCGGTCCCGACCACCACGGCCGTGAGCGCGACGCGCAGCCCGGTCCCGATCCAGCCACGCGGCCGGGCATCCGTGGCGACCACCGCGATCAGGAGAGCCACCACCACGGCCAAGCGGGCGAGGTCGCCGCCTGTGAGCATCTCGTTGATGAGGTCGCGCCCGTAGATGGGCCGGGCCCCGGTGATCTGGCGCACGAAGGACGGAAAGGCACCAAAGGCGGAGATCACGATCACATAGAGCGCGCCGGGAACGGCCGCCAACAGGATTGAGCGGAGCGCGGTGGCGAACCGCGCCGCGGGAGCCGTGCGAGCGGTCACCATGGCGACGCCGAGGAGGGGGGCCAGGAAGAAGCTCTGCTTGACGACGAGCGCAGCCCCGAGCGCGATGAACCCGGCCACGGTCGTGCGCGGGTACTGCACGAGGACATAGCCGAGCGCGACGAGCAGAAGGCCGTCGATCGTGTGCCAGTCCATCAACGGGAACCCGTGGATGGAGATCAGGGCGCTCGCCGCGACCGCGACACCCTCCCACGCTCGCCATCGCGCCGGCGACCGGCCGATGACGAACCAGCCGACGAGGACCGCAGTACCCACCAGCTCGGCCGTGGTGACGAGCCGGGAAGCGACGATGAGTGGCAGCGGCAGCGCGAAGTCGAGCAGGTGGATGATGGGCGATCCGACCGGACGGGGTGAGATGAAGTCGAGGTGGGGAACTTGACCCTGCAGGATGCGATAGCTCTGGGCCAGGATGTAGCCGTCATCGGTCGGGTTGAAGCCCAGACGAGCGGCGACGGCAAACACACCCGCGGTGAGCGCCAGAGCCCCCGCAACCACCCCTCCAGCGCGAACACGCCCCTCCCGACGATCCCGCGTCTCGCGGACCATCGTCGCCATGCGCGGCGATAGTAACCGAGGCGCCCCGCTAGCCCTCGGGCAGCGGCTGACGACGCTGCCACCAGCCGGCGACCCGCCAGCCGATCTCGAGGGCGACGTCGGCGAGCACCGAGAGCACGGCGGCCACGGTGATCGCCCACCACGACGGCAGCTGAAAATCGAAGAAGGTGTCGAGGCCCGGAATGGCGAGGGCGCCGGCGAACACCACGACCATCCCGACGACCAGGGCCAGGCGGCCCCGGTTGAACGGCCGGATCAGGATGACCAATACCCACAATCCCACGGCGAACAGGACGATGACCGCTGTCGTGCGCGCTTCGGTCAGGGTGAGGCTGGGCTCGTCGCGAGCCACTGCGTACGCCGTGAACGTGGCCGCGGCCGCCACCACTCCGGACGGAATGGCGAACCGAAGGACCCGGTCGACGAACCCGGGCCGCCAGCGCTGGGAATTGGGGCCGAGAGCGAGAAAGAACGCCGGCACCCCGATGGTCAACCCGCTCACGACCGTCAGGTGCCGGGGCAGAAACGGGAACGGCAGGGTCGCCAGGCCGATCGCAACAGCCAGGAGCACCGCGTACACGGTCTTCGTGACGAACAGGTTGGCCACGCGCTCGACATTGGCGATGACCCGCCGTCCCTCCCCGACCACTCCCGGCACGACGCCGAACGCGTTGTCGAGCAGCACCAGCTGGGCGACAGCGCGTGAGGCGCTGCTCCCCGAACCCATGGCCATACCGATGTCGGCGTCCTTGAGGGCGAGGACGTCGTTGACCCCGTCGCCGGTCATGGCTACCACGTGGCCGCGAGACTGCAGTGACGACACCATGGCCCGCTTCTGGTGCGGATTGACCCGGCCGAAGACCGAGTGGTCCTCGACCGCCTGGGCCAGCTCGTCCGGCTCGGACGGCAGGCCCCGCCCGTCGACCGGCTCCTCGGATCCCGGTACGCCCACGCGCCGGGCGATCGCCCCGACGGTCGTCGGGTTGTCGCCGGAGATGATCTTCACCGTGACACCCTGGCGGCCGAAGTAGGCGACGGTGTCGGCGGCGTCTTCCCTGACCCGCTCGTCCAGCACCACCAGGGCGGCGGGCGTGATCGAGGCCGGAAGCGACGACGGATCCGCTGCGCCATCGCCGCGAGCGAGCAGGAGCACCCGCCTCCCCTCCCGAGCATGCGAATCGGCCTGTCCCAGGGCGCCCGTATCCGGCGCGCCGGCCAGGATGATCTCGGGCGCTCCCAGCAGCCAGGTCCCGTGCCCGTCGAACGTGGTCGCTCCCCACTTGCGCGCCGACGAGAACGGGGCGCGGGAGCTCACGGCCCAGCCCACCGAGTCGCCCGCCCACTCGCCGACGGCCTTGAGGCTGGCGTTGGGCTGCGGATCGGATGCCGCCAAGGCGCCGAGCGCGTCGCCGACCGGGAGCTCCGGCGCCAGGATCTCGACGTCGCGCACCTCCGTCACGCCCTCGGTGAGCGTCCCCGTCTTGTCCAGACAGGCCACGTCGACCCGCGCCAGCCCCTCGACGGCGGCGAGCTCCTGGACGAGGACCCGGCGGCGACCGAGGCGGACCACGGCCAGGGCAAAGGCGAGGCTGGTCAGCAGAACCAGGCCCTCGGGCACCATGCTGCCCACCCCTGCTACCGACCCACGCACCGAGTCCTTGAGATCGGCGGACTGGAGCTGGCTGAAGATCAGCAGCGCCGCCGCCGGTGGGATGACGAACGTCACCAGGCGCAATATCCGGTTGATGCCTTCCCGCAACTCGGACCGCACGAGCGTGAACCGACGGGCCTCGTCGGCGAGCTCGCGGGCGTAGGCCGAGCGACCGACGCGGGTTGCCTGATACCGGCCGGTCCCGGCCGTGACGAAGCTGCCGGACAGCACCTCGTCGCCCTCACTCTTCGGCATCGGGTCCGCCTCGCCGCTCAGGAGCGACTCGTCCAGCTCGAGCTCACCCACGAGCACCACACCGTCGACGAGCACCTGATCGCCCGTGGCCAGCTCGAGCACGTCGTCGAGCACGATCTGCTCGACTCCGAGCCGACGGACCCGGCCCTCGCGTACCGCCGCCGCCTGGGGCGCGCTGAGCACCGCCAGCTGATCGAGGGTCTGCTTGGCCCGCAGCTCCTGGATGATCCCGATGGCCGCGTTGGCAACCAGCACCACGCCGAACACCGCGTCCTGGAGCGGTCCGACGATGAGGATGATGACGAGGAGAGCGCCGAGTATCGCGTTGAACCGGGTGAAGATGTTGGCCCGGAGGATCTGCCCGACCGTGCGCGACGGTGGGGCGGCGACCTCGTTGACGTCTCCCCGGGCGACACGAGCCCTGACCGCCGCATCGTCCAGGCCGACGAGCTGATCGACCGCCGGCCGTGGCTCTACCGTCCTGGTCACGGCAGCGACCGTCCGGCCGTCTGCGGGAGGTGGGGCACCCAATGGCTCGTCTACCCTTCAGCCTGGCGAAATGGCCCGTGCTGCCGGGGCAACCACGACGTCATCCAGTCGAGCGCCTCCGCCCACGCCCCCGAGGCCACGCCAGCCATGCTACGGGCAGCCCAGCGGTCGGCGGCGATCCCGGCCCGGCGGGGCGATCACAGCCCGCACGGCACGACGTCGTCGTCCAGCTCCCGCGACCGGGGTCGCGACATCCCCCCGCCGCCGAGCACGGACCACGAGTCTACGCTGACGGGCGCATGGCTGACTGGGCCACCATCACGTCTGCGGGTACGGCCGCCGGGACGCTGGTCCTCGCCTTGGCCACCTTCTCGTCGGTTCGCTCGGCCAACAGGGCGGCGCGAGTCGCCGAGCGCTCG
>DASXCO010000207.1 GCA_036491125.1 Acidimicrobiales bacterium
GCGCCGAGATCCTCGGCCTCATCGGTCCGAACGGCGCCGGCAAGACCACCGTTTTCGACCTGCTCAGCGGCTTCACCTCCCCCGACGGCGGAAGGGTGCTCATGGGCGGGGTCGACGTCACCCGCTGGAGTCCCGAGCGACGGGCCCGCGAAGGGATGGGCCGCTCGTTCCAGTCGGCCCGGTTATTCCCGGCCCTCACCGTGCGCGAGACGGTGGCCGTGGCGTCCGACCGTCACCTCGAGGTCCGTGATCCGCTGTCGAGCGTCTTCGCGCTGCCCGTGGCGCGGGACGCCGAGCAGGCGATGTGGTCGCGAGTCGACGAGCTGCTCGAGCTGACCGGTCTCGTGGCCTTTGCCGACTCGCCAGTGTCGGAGCTGTCGACCGGCACGAGACGAATCGTCGACATCGCCTGCGGGCTCGCCGAGGGACCGCGGGTCCTGCTCCTCGACGAGCCGGCGACGGGCATATCCATGCACGAGACCGAGCGCCTGGGACCGCTCCTCCGTTGGCTGCGCGACACCACCGGCACCGCCCTGCTCGTGGTGGAGCACGAGCTCGGCCTGGTGTCCGAGGTCGCCGACCGCCTGGTGGCCATCGAGGCCGGCTCGATCGTCGCCTCGGGTCCCCCAGCCGAAGTCGTCGCCCACCCCCGCGTCGTCGCTTCCTATCTCGGCACCGACCGAGCCGGCGAGACCAGCGCGCGCAGTCTCCTCGGATCGGCGGATCCACACGTCGGGGACCACCCGTGAGCACTGCGACGCCGCGCTCGACGAGCTGGGTGATCCGCCGGTACGGGCCCTTTGCGGCCATCGCTCTGGCGGTGGCGCTGGTGATCGGGTTGGCCCCGACGACCACCCCGTCGCGAACGAGCGTGTTCTCGGGCTACCGCCCGGGCTCTCCCGGCAGCCAGCCGGGGGCAGGTCCATCGGCCCCGGGCGTCGCCGGAGCGCCGGTCGACTGCTCGCGACAGTCATTCCTCGGACCCAGCGCTGGCTGCAAACCGGGGTGGACCGGCGCCAGCAACGGCGGGACGACCTACAAGGGCGTCACCGCCTCCAACATCAACCTCGTCTTCTACCAGGCTCCGTCGAGCCAGCAGCTCAACTCCATCACCGCCGCCGCCGGCCAGACGTCCTCCGGCTCTCTCGAGGACCACACGATCAACGTCTACGCCGACTTCTTCAGCCGCTACTTCCAGACCTACGGGCGTCACGTGAACGTACAGATCTTCAACTCCCAGGCCCAGCTGGGCGACTCCTCCGGAGCTCGGGCCGACGCCGTGGCGACCGACCAGCAGTACCACGCCTTCGTGGACGTGGGCAGCTCGGATGTCGGCGGAACGAGTGACGCATACCTGGACGAGACGTCCCGGCGGGGCATCGTCAGCATCGCCGGTAATGCCCTGCCGCAGAGCTTCTATGCCGCCCACGCACCGTTCGTGTTCGGCATGCTGCCCAGCACCGACACGTCCGATTCCATGGTCGCCGAATACATCGCCAAGCGCCTCGGCACCCACAGCCGGGCCCGGTTCGGCGGTGCCGGCAGCAACCCTCCCGTCAACGGGCAGCCCCGCCGCTACGGGATCCTCTACCCCACCACCAACCTGGACGGCACTCCCAGCATCTACTCCCGCGTGGGCGACGACCTGAGCAGCCGTCTGGCCAGGGAGGGGATACCGACGGCGACCAAGATCGGCTACGCCCTCGATCCCAACACCGCCGAGACGCAGGCGACCAACGCCGCGCAGCAGATGAAGGCGGCCAAGGTCACCACGGTCGTGTGCCTATGTGACCCGTTCTCTCCGATCTTCGGGTCCAAGGCGGCCACCGAGCAGGGGTACTTCCCCGAGTGGCTCCAGACCGGTTACCTGCTGGGCGACAGCGACTTCTTCGCCCGCCAGTACGACCCCCGGCAGTGGGCCCACGACTTCGGGATCAGCAGCCTGCCCGCGACCCAGAAGCCCCAGGACAGCCAGTGGTGGCGGGCCTACAAGTCCATCGACCCCACCACCGACCCGCCGCTCGATGCGCCCCTGGACTTCTACAGCCTGCTGCTCGCGTTCTCGGGCCTGGAGGGAGCGGGGCCGAGGCTCGATCCCGGCACCTTCGCCGACGGGATGTTCCGCATCCGGCTCCTGTCCAACTCGCCCTATGTGCCCAGCTTCTTCTACCGAACGACGGACTACGGAGGCATCAAGGACGCCCAGGAGGTGTGGTGGGACCCCAAGGCGGTGGCGCCGGATGGCCAGCCGGGGCACTACCAGTCCGTCGACGGAGGTCACCGCTACCTCCTCGGGCAGTGGCCGGCGACACCCACCGCCGCCTTTGACCCGCGCTGTCTGCCCCTCGCTAGTTGCGGGGCGCCGAACGCACCCTGACGGCCGCCGCAGGCCGCGCCTCGGCCGCGCCGACCCCGCTTGTGCTCGACCGCGCCGCTAGGGTGCCGGCGTGCCAAGGCTTCAGGCCGTGCTCTTCGACTTCGGCGACACCCTGTTCGGCCGAACCGGTGCCCACCGGGCCGTCGTCCAGGCTGCCGAGGATCTCGGGGTGCAGGTTGACCAGGCCACGGCCCGGAAGCTGTGGGCCGAGGTCCAGGAGCGCGCCCGCACCCCGGAGGAGCTGTCCAAGGGCCGGGACCTCTCTCCTGAGGCCCACCGATCGTGCTGGAGCGCCCTCTATTCGCGTCTCGACGTCCTCGTCACCGGGCTCGGCGAGGCGATGTACGAGCGCGAGATCAGCGCCGTCGGCTGGGAACCGTTCTCGGACACCGAGAGCGCATTGCGTGAGCTGCGCTCCGCCGGCGTGCCCATCGCGGTGGTGAGCGACACCGGCTGGGACATCCGCCCCGTGTTCGCCGCCCACGGTCTCGACCAGCTGGTCGACGTGTTCGTCCTGTCCTGCGACTACGGCATGGCCAAGCCGGCACCTCGACTGTTCGAGGTCGCCTGTGCGGGGCTCCAGGCGGCTCCGTCTGCGGCCCTCATGGTGGGTGACAATCCGCTCACCGACGGCGGCGCCGTCCAAGTCGGGCTGACCGTGTACCTTCTCCCGCCTGCGGAGGACAGCCGGGATCGCGGGCTCGAGGCCGTGCTCACGCTGATGGGGGTGGATGCGGGCCCGTGAGCTACAGCACGACGACCGAGCGGAGCACCTCGCCGCGGGTCATCCGGCCCAGGGCATCCTCGACGTCCTCGAGACCGATCGTCTCCGACACGAACCCGTCGAGGTCCAGCCGTCCGCTCAGATAGAGGTCCACCAGCATCGGGAAGTCACGCGTCGGCAGGCAGTCGCCGTACCAGGACGACTTGAGGGCCCCGCCCCGCCCGAAGAGCTCGATCATCGGGAGCTCCACGTTCATCGTGGGGTCAGGCACGCCCACCTGCACGAGCGTGCCGGCCAGGTCGCGGGCGAAGAATGCCTGGCGGTAGGTCTCGGGCGACCCCACCGCCTCGACGACGACGTCGGCCCCGGTTCCTCCGGTGAGCTGGTGCACCGCCTCGACCGGGTCCTGGCGTGACGCGTCGACCGTGTGGGTGGCGCCGAAGCGGCGGGCCCACTCGAGCTTGCGGGCGTCCACGTCGATGCCGATCACCACCCGGGCCCCGGCCAGCGCCGCCCCCGCGACGGCGGCGTCGCCCACCCCGCCGCAGCCGATGACGGCGACCGTGTCCCCCCGACGCACGCCACCGGTGTTCACCGCCGCCCCGAACCCCGCCATCACCCCGCAGCCGATCAACCCCGCTGCCTCCGGACGCGCCGCAGGATCGACTTTGACGGCCTGCCCGGCGGCCACCAGGGTGAGCTCGGCGAAGGCGCCGATTCCGAGCGCCGGCGTGAGCGCGGTGCCATCGGCGAGCGTCATCGGCTGGCTGGCGTTCCGGCTGGCGAAGCAGTACCAGGGTCGACCACGTCGGCACGAGCGGCAGTCGCCGCACGGCGCCCTCCATGCCAGCACGACGTAGTCACCCGGCACGACGTTGTCTACACCCTCGCCCACCGACTCGACCCGACCGGCTGCCTCGTGGCCCAGCAGGAAGGGAAAGTCGTCGTTGATGGCGCCTTCTCGGTAGTGCAGATCCGTGTGGCACAGCCCGCACGCCTGGACCCGCACCACGACCTCGCCGGGACCGGGATCGGGAACGACAACCTCCTCGATCGAGACCGGGGCCGCCTTCTTCGGAGCCACCACGCCCCGCACCACGCTCGCCATGGTCGGACCTCCCGATCGCCGGCTGTCCGCCGGGCAGCCTATCCCCGACCTAGTGGCCGACGGCGGCCCGGAGCGACTCGCGGAGCGAGCCCATGGTGCTCAGCACGGCGGTCGGCTCGTAGCCGCAGTGGGCCATGCAGTTGGCACAGCGGGGATCTCTCCCCCGGCCGTAGCGCGACCAGTCGGTCTCCTCCACCAGCTCCTTGTAGCTGTCGGCGTACCCGTCGGACATGAGGTAGCAGGGCCGTTGCCAGCCAAGCACCGAGAAGCTGGGGATGGCCCAGGCCGTGCAGTCGAAGTCGACCTTGCCCTCGAGGAAGTCGAGGAACAGCGGGGAGTGGTTGAGGCGCCAACGACGGCGGGCTCCTCCCGAGAACGCCTCTCGAAACAGCCGTCGTGTCTGTTCCACCCCCAGGAAGTGGTCCTGGTCGGGAGCCTTCTCGTAGGCGTAGGCCGGCGAGATCATCATCTGGTCGACCTCGAGCTCGTCGTTGAGGAAGTCCAGGACGTCCCGCACGGTCTTCGGCTCGTCGGTGCTGAAGAACGTGGTGTTCGTGGTGACCCGAAACCCACGCTCCTTCGCCGCCCTGACGGCCGCCACGGCCTGGTCGAACACGCCCTCCCGGCACACCGACTCGTCGTGGCGCTGGCGCAGGCCGTCGATGTGGACGGCCCAGGAGAAGTACCGCGACGGCTCGAACAGATCCAGCTTCCGCTCCATGAGCACGCCGTTGGTGCAGAGGTACACGTATTTGCGCCGATCGACCAGCGCGCCGACGATCTGGTCGATCTGCGGGTGCACGAGCGGCTCGCCTCCGGCGATCGACACCATCGGCGCCCCGCACTCTTCCATGGCGCCGACGGCGTCCTCTACGGACAGGCGGCGACGGAGGATGTCCGTCGGGTGCTGGATCTTGCCGCATCCGGCGCAGGCCAGGTTGCAGGCGAAGAGCGGCTCCATCTCCACCAGCAGGGGAAACTTCTCCCGGCGAGCCAGGCGCTGACGCGCCAGATAGGCGCCGACCCGGGCCTGTTGACGCACGGAGACCGGCACGACTACCTCACCCCGTCCGGGGCACGGAAGCGGACCCTTTCGGTCGTCACGGCATCCTCCTCCAGCTCCAGCGGGCCCAGCCCCCCAAGGGCGGCCACCACCTCACCCACCAACGTCTCGGGCGCCGACGCACCCGCGGTCACTCCCACCGTAGCCGCATGGCTGATCCAGCTGGCGTCCAGCTCGGTCGGATCGTCGATCAGGTGGGCCTCGCACCCTTCACGCTCGGCCACCTCGACCAGTCGATTGGAGTTGGACGAGTTGGCTGACCCGACCACGATCACGACGTCCGACCTCCTCGCGATCTTCCGCACGGCATCCTGCCGGTTCTGTGTCGCGTAGCAGATGTCGTCGGTGCCCGGGCCCACCGCGCGCGGGAAGCGCCCGCGCAACGCGTCCACGATCTCGGCGACCTCGTCGGTCGCCAGGGTGGTCTGGGCGAGGTAGGCGACCGGTTGGTCGGCGTCGATGGCGAGCCGGTCCACGGCCTCCGTGCTGTCCACGACGTCTATGCGGCCGGGCGCCTCACCCAGCGTGCCCTCGATCTCCTCGTGGCCCAGGTGACCCACGAGGACGATCCGGTATCCCTCCTGGGCGAAGCGGCGCGCCTCGACGTGGACCTTGTTCACGAGCGGGCAGGTGGCGTCGATCACGCGCAGGTCGCGCTGGCCAGCCTCGGCGCGGACCTCCGGCGACACGCCGTGGGCGGACAACACCACCGTGGCCGCGACCGGGACCTGCGAGAGCTCGTCGACGAAGACGGCCCCGCGTTGCTCGAGCGCGTTGACGACGTGGCTGTTGTGGACGATCTGCTTGCGGACGTACACCGGAGGCCCGAACCTCTCCAACGCCCGCTCGACAGTATCGATGGCGCGCTCGACTCCGGCGCAGAACGATCGCGGGCCGGCCAGCAGCACGCGGCGGCCCCCGCTCACCGTCGAGCCTCCACGTACCTGCCCAGCGCCATGACCGGGAAGACCAGCCGGTACAGGCCGTAGTTGATGTAGAAGTCGCCCGGAAAGCCGGTGCCGGTGAACCACGGCTCGTCCCAACCGCCGTCAGCACACTGCGTGCGGACCAGCCACGCCACTCCTCGATCGACGGCGTCGGACGGTGCAGCGACGCTCGTTGCCAACAGGCCAAGCAGCGCCCAGGCCGTCTGCGACGCGGTCGGCTCCCCCTTGCCTCGCCACGAGCCCTCACGGTAGGACCGGAGGTCCTCACCCCACCCACCACCCGGATCCTGATGGGACTCGAGCCACCGCACCGCCCGCCGCAGGGGGACCGCATCCACTGGTGTCCCGGCGGCGACGAGAGCGGGCAGGGAGGCACCGGTGCCGTAGACGTGGTTGGCGCCCCACCTGCCGAACCACGAGCCATCGACCTCCTGTTGGGCGAGCAGCCACCGGGTCCCGTCGACGACTCGCGGGTCGGCCGCCAGCCCCTCTCCTGCCAGCATCTCGACGGCGTGGGCAGTGACGTCGGCCGACGGCGGGTCGATGACCTCGCCGAAGTCACAGAAGGGGAGGCGCCGGCACAGGTCGCGGGTGTTGTCCACGTCGAACGCGCCCCAGCCCCCTCCCCTGCTCTGCATGCCGAAGGTCCACTCGCGAGCCCGGTCGATTGACCGCGCCACTCGCTCCGGATCCGGGTGGTGGACCCGACGGAGGGCGAGCACCACGACGGCCGTGTCGTCCACGTCCGGGTACCACTCGTTGGCGAACTCGAAGGCCCACCCGCCAGGGGCGAGTCGCGGCCGGCGCACGGCCCAGTCACCGCGGGTCCGTACCTCGTGGGCAAGCAGCCAATCGGCGGCTCGGACGAGGGACGGATGGTCGCCAGTGAGACCAGCGTCGGTGAGGGCCAGGACGGCGAGGGCCGTATCCCACACCGGCGACTGACAGGCCTCGAGCCGACGCACCCCGTCCTCGACCACGGTGAAGCCGTCGAGGCCCTCCAGTCCCTTCTGCATCACGGGATGGCCGAGCGGGTAGCCGAGCAGCTCGAGAGCCATGAGCGAGTACACCCACGGCGGCTGGATGCCGCCCCACGAGCCGTCCGACTCCTGGTGGCGGACGATCCATCGCTCGGCCCGCGCCAGCGCCAGCCGCCGCAACGGCCCGACCGGCCGGCGCTCGTAGGCCCGCAGCACACGGTCCAGGAGCCCGCCGGCCCCGGAGCCCGGCCCGGCTGTGCCCGCGACAGGAGCTTCCAGCTCGTCGATGCCGAAGCCCAGCGGTCGCACCGGTCGGTGGGCAGCCACGACGGTGAGGGCGACGATCGTCTGTCGGGCCCAGCAGGCGAAGTCGTAGATGTTGAGGGGGAACCACCGCGGCAGCAGGACCACCTCGGGCGGGAGGGCAGGTAGGTCGTCCCAGGACCACAGCCCGAACAGCGCCAGCCACAATCGGGTGAAGACCCGCGTCGCCGCCAGCCCACCGAGCCCGCGGACGATGGTCGCCGCCCGGAGCATGTGGTCTGCGTCGGGCGGGTCGCCGGCGAGGCGAAGGGCGACGTAGGCCTCCACCGTCGTCGACAGATCCGGTGGTCCCCCGTGGAAGGTCGCCCACGAGCCGTCAGGGCGTTGCTCGGAGCGGATCCAGGCCGCCGTCGACCGCGTCTCGGTCGGGTCCCGGACGCCGAGGAACTCGCGCATGAGGAGGTCCTCTGCGTCCATGGTGACGTTGGATGCCAGCTCGCCCTTCCACCAGCCGTCGGGGCGCTGCTCCTCCAGGAGACGACGAACTCCTCGATCGAGGGCCTCCTGCGCCTCGGCCGGCGCGGCGCCGATCATCGTGGTCGAGGTCACGATCACACGTCCCGCTCGACGACGAACCGGGCCAACTCGACGAGGCGAGCCCGTACCGCCTCCGGAACGGCGACGGTGTCCAGGCACTCGAGCGCCCCGGCGAGCTGGCGCACGGCCTCGTCCTCGGTCATCTGACGCGCCCCGCTGGACTCGATCAGCGCCGTGGCCCGGGCGACCGTCGCCTCGTCGCTGGCGCCGGCGGCCAACACCCGCCTGAGCTCGTCTGCCTCGGGATTATCCGAGCGGAGGGCGACCACGATCGGAAGGGACGCCTTTCCCGCACTGATGTCGCTGCCCACCGGTTTGCCCGTCACGTCGGAACGGCCCCAGACGCCGAGAAGATCGTCGGTGATCTGGAAGGCCAGACCCAGGTGGCACCCGAATCGCGTGAGAGCCGTGACCGGGCCCGGTCCGGCGCCGGCGAGCACGGCGCCGATCGACGCCGAGCACCCCAGGATGGCACCGGTCTTGGCCGCCGCCATCGACAGGTACTGGGCGACAGACGTGTCCAGCCGGCGCTCGAACGCGAGGTCCTGGCCCTGGCCGGCGATCATGGCGCCCGTCGCCTTCGCCAGCGAGAGCGCCGCTCGCCGGCGCTCGTCTCCCGGCCGCTCGACGAGCACCTCGTGGGCCAGCGCCATGAGCGCGTCGCCGGCACAGATCGCCTGGCCGACGCCAAAGCGGACCCATGCTGTCGGGCGGTGGCGCCGCTCGCGATCGCCGTCCATGACGTCGTCGTGCAGCAGCGAGAAGTTGTGCACCAGTTCGACAGCCACCGCTCCCGGCAGGGCCACCGCAGGCGTCGAGCCCACCGCCTCCGCCGACAACAGAGCCAGGGTGGCCCGGAGCGCCTTGCCTCCCCCACCAGTGGCTGCGTGGCCGTTCCCGTCGACCCACCCGAGGTGGTGCTCGACGACGGGTCGGACCTCGGGCGCCAACCGACGCACCGCCGCCGCCATGGCCGGGAAGATCGTCTCTCGCGAGTCAGCCAGGGTCGAGGGCTGGACAGCGATCACGCTGGGATCACCTCGCGCCGACGCCGCCCGTCCGCGTCCTCGAGACCAATGGCCGTGAGCGCCGCGGCTGCCGCCGCCTGGCCGCTGCGGGCGGCACCTTCCATGGTGGCGGGCCATCCTGTGTCGGTCCACGCCCCGCTCAGGTACAACCGCTCGACGTCCGTACGAGTGCCGGGCCGCAGCTTGGCCGTCCCGGGTACGGCCCGGAAGGTCGCCGCCGGCTCCCTGGTCACGAAAAACCGCTCCATGCGGGCCCTCCTGGCTCTGGGAAACAACCGGGCCAACTCGGCGGCGAACACCGAGCGGAGGTCCTCGGTCGACATCGAGACATAGTCGTCGGCTCCCGACAACGAGATGGCGAGGCACTGCCGACCCTCCAGCGGGTCGATGCCCGAGGCCACCGTCCGGTCGAAGACGAACTGCACCGGCGTGCCAACGCCCGCCGCGAACGGCAGCCCTGTGACCGGCCGGTCGTACACGACGTGAAGGTTGACGATCGGAGAGCTCCCGAGACGTCGGAGGCCGGCTCGGTCGACGCCCGCGGCGGCGGGCAGGAGCGCCGCTGCCTCGTCATGGGGGACGGCGAGGACGACCGCCTCGGCGGCGAGACGGTCCCCATCGACCGTCACGCCGGTCGCGGCGTTGCCATCGAGATCCACTCTCGAGACGCGGTGCCGCGCCAGGACCTCCACCCGGGCGTCGGCCAGGGCCCGCCCGGCCGGCTCGGCGTGGACGCGATCGAGCGGCACCCGGGCGTAGCCGATGTCGGCCGCGGCGGCGTCGGTGAAGAAGCCCGTCTGAAACGTCGTCGCCGCCAGAGCCAGCGACGCCTCGGCCGCGTGCACGTTGAGCGTGGGCAGGCCGATGAGGTCCCAGAAACGCTCCACCGCGCTCGGGGACTGCCCGTTGCCCGAGAGCCACTCGGCGAAGGTCTGACCGTCGAGGTCCTCCCGGCTCGGGTCGAGGCGGGCCAGCCGGAGCCCGCCCGCCGCGACCCGCACCCGGTCGAACCGCCCGAGGTGGGAGTACCGGAAGAGGCTCGGGCCCAGCTGGAGCGGCGCCGGCAACCTGCCCCGTCTGAGCCACGCCGTTCGTCCCCCTGGAGCGATGACCGGCACGGACAGACGTCGCTGCAGGTCGACGAGCCCAGCGGCGCCGATCCTCGCCAGGAAGCCGCGGTAGGCCGTGCACGCCCGCAGGAAGACGTGCTGCCCGTTGTCGACCCACAAGCCCTCGCGCCGCGCCGACCACGTGGCTCCGCCCAGCCGCCCACGGGCCTCGAGCACGGTCACCCAGGCTCCGCCGTCGGCGCAGGCCAGGGCGGCGGTCAGACCGGCGATCCCGCCTCCGACCACGACGACCCGCGGCCGGCTCACGGTGCGCCCCCGGCCAAGCTGGCGGACGCGACCCACGCCTTCTCCCACGGGGGGAGCGACACCCGCCCCGCGGACACCGCCTCGGGGTGACGGGCGATGCGAGCGAGCAGACGGCGGTAGATCCCCGCCATGGCCGCCGTGCACGCCCGGGACCGGCGATCCAGCTGCGGCAGGAGCTCGAGGCCGCGGCCGAACCACTGCTCCGCGCGCTCCGCCTCGAAGCGGACCAATCCCGCCAGGTCGGCGTTGCCGGCCCGGGAGGCCGGCCCGGAGGTACCGGTCCCCGGACGGTCGACTGCGGCACCGCTCCAAGGGAGCTCGTCACCAGCGCGCCACCCGAACCGCTCGAGGTCGTCGGCGGGCAGGTACACCCGGCCCATCTCGGCGTCCTCTCTCACGTCGCGGAGGATGTTGGTCAGCTGGAGAGCGACTCCCAGCGCGTCGGCGCGCGGCCGTGCGGCCTCGACGTCCCTGGCGCCGAACACCGCCAGGGAGAGTTGGCCGACCGCTCCGGCGACGCGGCGGCAGTACAGCAGGAGCTCCTCGAACGTCGCGTACCGGGTTCCCACGACATCCATCTCGACACCGTCGACCAGATCGCCCAGGGCGGAGCGGGGAACCGGATAGCGGGACACGGCGTCAGCCAGGGCCACCAACACGGCATCGTCAGTCGGTCGCCCGAGCGCGTCGAGCTCCTCGCGCACCTGGGCCAGGGCGGTCAGCTTCTCGTCTGTGGGCAAGGACCCGTCGGCCACGTCGTCGACCCGCCTCGAGAAGGCGTAGATGGCCGACAACGCCGCCCGCTTGACGGGCGGGAGGAGGCGGATCCCGTAGGAGAAATTGCGCGCCTCGCGATTCGTGACGAGCTGGCAGTGCCGGTACGCCTCGGCGGTGTTCATCGACGCGCTGCCTCGACGCCCACGGCCGCGGACCGCCCGACCTGTCTCCCGCCAACGGCGACGACCCGCACCCAGTGCCGGGCCACGTCCCGTCGCCGAGGACGCGCCGGAGCGCCGACTGGGCCCCGCACGCCGCGCTCGACGCCGTCGAGGGCAGCGTGGCCACCGGCGACGAACGCAGCCACCCCCAGGCGCAGCCGTCCCTCGAGGCTGCCCACCAGCGGCGAGCCGTCGTCCAGCAGCGACCGGGCCCGGTCGACCTCGAACTCCAGCAGCGCCCTCGCGGCCGGACCGAAGGGCGCGGACCGAAGGTCCTGCTCGGTGCACCCGAACCGAGCCAGGTCCTCCTGGGGCAGGTAGACGCGGCCCCGGTCGAGGTCCTCTGCCACGTCCTGGAGGTGCTCGGCCACCTGGAGACCGGCGCACACCGAGTCAGACCACTGGCGCCGCTCAGGGGTCGCCGCGCCGAGGACCTCGAGCACGAGCCGGCCGACCGGGTTGGCCGACAGCGCGCAGTACTCGAGCAGGGCGCCAAAGGTGTCGTAGCGGCTCACGCGCTGGTCCTGCCGGTTGGCCTCGACCAGCTGGCGGAAGGGCTCCGGGGACAGCTGCAGCTCTCGCACGGTGGGGGCCAGCCGGCGCATCACCGGATGCTCGGGGGTGCCCTGGTACAGGCGGTCGATCTCCTCGTCCAGCCAGGTCAGCAGCACCATCCGATCGCCGGCCGCCTCGTCGCCGATCTCGTCAGCCAGACGGGCGAACCCGTAGATCCCCATCAGGTGCCCGCGCACCGATCGCGGAAGGACGAGCGGCGCCACGGGGAAGTTCTCACCGCCCACCCGGGCCATGATCTCGCCGTCACTCGGGACCACGGCGCGACTGTAGCAGGTATGGGTGACTACCCAGTCATACCTACATGACGTCGACCAGTGTGTCGGGAGCCATGGACTCGTCTCCGACGAGCCGGCGCAGACACGCCGACAGGGCGCGGTCGACGACCAGCGCCCCGGCCTCCTCGGCATCGAGGCCCGATGCCACCCCTTCGCCAACCGCCGCCCGCAGACCGGCGAAGATCCGACGCGCCGCCCGAGCATGTCCGGGGCGCCGCTGCGCAGCGAGAGCCATCAGGTCGAGGAGAAGCGGAAGATGGCGCGACAGCGCCTCGGTGAGCACACCGACCGCCTCGTCCAGGTCGAGGCCGTCGGGTCCCGCCTCGGCCGAGAAGACCCGCGCCACCTCGTCTCCCGCCGCCGAGGCGGCGGCGAAGAAGAGCTCCTCCTTCGAGCGATAGTGCCGATAGAACGACCCCTTGGCCACCTTGGCCGCCCGGCACACGTCATCGACGCGCACTTCGGCGAACCCGTGGCGCTCGAAGGCAGCCATACCGGCCCGCAGGAGTCGGGCCGAGGGCAGCTGACGACCCCGTTCCCGGAGATGGACCTCGACGGTCTCGTCCCACATCTCGGGGTGGAACGCCTGCTCCCCCGGGATCCTCAGCAGTTCGGGGAGGAGGCGCCGGATCTGTGACAGCGGGAGCTGCCGACGCTCCTGGAGCAATCGGATCAAACGGATGGCCTGCTCGTGACGCGAGTCGTAGCGGAATCGGTTGGCCGCCTCGCGGTGCGGGCGCGGCAGCAGCCCGAGGTCGAGGTAGTGGCGGACGGTCGCCGGCGTCGTCCCCGTCCGCTCGACCAGCTGGGCGAGCGTGAAGCGCTCCCTGGTGATCATCCGGGGAGCTGTGCTTTGCCGCGGCAGATGGGTAGGGTGAGCCACTGCATGCACGACATCGCACTCGTGGCCGACTCGAGCGCCTGCCTGCCGCAAGCGCTCGCCCCCGCCCTCGGCATCCGCGTCCTTCCCATCACCGTCCACCTGCCCGACGCCGACTTCCTCGATGGAGTCGACCGACTGACGCGAGGCGTCTACCGCGCCCTGGAACACGACGAGCCCGTCAAGTCGAGCCCACCATCGGTCGTAGAGTACTTCGCCGCCATCGAGCAGGCCGGCGCCCGCTCGGTGATCGTGGTGACCCCGGCGACCGAGTTCACGACCATGTACCGCAACGCCCGCCTCGCCGCCGAGATGGCCGGTCCCCATGTGACGGTGGTCGACTCTCGCACCGCGGCAGCCGGTCACGGGCTGGTGGTCCTGGCTGGCGCCGCCGCCGTGTCGGCCGGCGCCTCTCCCGCGGAGGTCGTCCGCACCATCGAGCACGCGTCAGCCCGCGTCGATCTGGTGGCCTCTCTCGAGAACCTCGGCCCGATCCGCCGCAGTGGTCGAGTCCCGTCGGTCGCCCTCGACGTCGCCGGACGACTGGGCGTGCGCCCGGTGTTCCGCATGCGCTTCGGCGCCGTGGAGCCACTGGCCAGCCCCAGGGACACGGGAGCAGCACTGGCGGGTATCCAGCGTGAGTGGGCGGCGGGCGGCGGCCCCGATGCCGACCAGTCGGCGATATTCCACGCCGACTGCCCCGACCTGGCCGAGCGCCTGGAGCACCGCCTGGGCTCGGTCGACCACGTGGTCGAGCTGAGCGCGGCCATGGGAATCCACACCGGCCGTCGGGTCGTCGGCGCCGCGTGGCTGCAACCGGAGACCACCAGGACCTGACCGGTGGACATCGTTGCCGTCATCGAGATCCCCAAGGGCTCCCGGAACAAGTACGAGGCCGACCACGAGACCGGGGTCATCTGGCTCGACCGCCTGCTCTTCACCGCCACCCAGTACCCGGCCGACTACGGCTACGTACCGGACACCCTGGCCGACGACGGAGACCCGCTCGACGTCCTCGTCCTCGGCGACGAGCCCACGTTCCCCGGCTGTCACATCCGCGCCAGAGCGGTCGGCGTCTTCCTGATGACGGACGAGAAGGGCCGGGACAGCAAGTTGTTGAGCGTGCCGGCGACGGACCCACGATGGGAGACGGTGCACGACATCGGCGACCTGCCGCCGTTCTTGCTCGAGGAGATCTGGCATTTCTTCGACGTCTACAAGCAGATCGAGCCCGGCAAGGAAACGACCGTCCACGGGTGGGAGGGCGCCGAGTCGGCGACGGCCGAGGTGGAGCGCGCCCGCCAGCGGGCCACCGAGAACTAGCTGTCGACCTCCCTCAGGCGGGGCGCGGCGTCGGAGGTCGACCGGGCGGCAGGTAGGCAGCACTGGTGAAGCGCCCGCCTGCGCCCTCGAGCACCCAGGTCGATCCCTTCGCCCAGCGCATGTCCGACGGCAGCTTGATCCCGTCACGGTCGCCCAGCGCCCACAGGATCTCGGGTATCACGTCGCCGTGGCCGCAGGTCACCGCTGTCTGGTCCGCCAGCGACCGCAGGAGGTGAAGGGCGGACGGCGTGTGCCCCTCGGCCAGCGCCTCCGTCTGCTCGACCGGGAGGTCCAGCGTCTCGGCCAGGGGTTCGACCGTCTGTACGCAGCGGGTGTACGGGCTCGACAGGATCCGCTCGGGGGCGAGGGGCGCCAAGGCGTCGACGAGCAGGCCGGCCTGCTCTCTTCCCTTCTTCGTGAGCGGGCGGAGACGGTCGTCGCCCTCCCACCGGTAGCGGTTGAAGGCCTTGGCGTGGCGGACAAGAAGGATCGTCATGACATCGAGGCCCGGTCGTTGGGTCGTGCCCGGTCACCGGCGCCGGCGCCAAATCTACAGCCAGTAGCGTCGGAGCTCGTGGGCGAGCGTCGGCGGTCGTGGTGGGGATGGGGCTGGGAGGACCAGGCTCTCGACGACGCGCAGCGGCGCGCCCTGGCCAAGGCGGTCGGGGCGTCGCTGGGTCGGGACGACCTCGAGCCGGCGGCACCCCCGGCGCTCGAGCAGATCGACCTTCCTGCGCCCCGAGTCCGCGCTCCTGCTTCGCTCGCTGCCATCTGCTCCGACACCCCCTACGACCGCGCCGCGCACACCTACGGCAAGTCGTTTCGCGACGTGGTCCGGGCGTTCCACGGCGACCTGGAGCACTCCCCCGACATCGTGGCCCGACCCCGCCACGAACAGGACGTCGTCGGCGTGCTCGACTGGTGCGGAGACGCGGGGCTGGCTGCCATCCCCTACGGCGGCGGCTCGTCGGTCGTCGGTGGCGTCGAGGGTGACGTGGGCGACGCCTTCCCGGGTGTCGTCTCGATCGACCTCGGCCGACTCGACGAGGTCGTCGAGATCGACGCGGTGTCCCGGGCGGCCCGGATCCAGGCGGGGACCCTCGGCCCCGCCTTGGAGGACCAGCTCCGACCCCACGGCTACACGCTGCGCCACTTCCCGCAGTCGTTCGAGCACAGCAGTCTGGGAGGCTGGCTGGCCACCCGGTCAGGGGGCCACTACGCCACCAACTACACCCACATCGACGACTTCGTGGAGTCTCTGCGCGCCGTCACCCCAGCAGGAGTGATCGAGACTCGGCGCCTCCCGGGTTCCGGAGCCGGACCCTCGCCCGATCGGCTCCTCCTCGGATCCGAAGGGATCCTCGGTGTGATCACCGAGGCATGGATGCGGATCCAGGATCGCCCCCGGTTCAGAGCCTCCGCCGGCGTGCGGTTCACCTCCCTCGAGGCGGGGGCGGCAGCCGCCCGCGCCGTCGCGCAGGCCGGGCTGTTTCCGACGAACTGCCGGCTCCTCGACCAGGGCGAGGCGGCCACATCGGCCGGCATCGCGGACGAGAACGCCCTGCTCGTCCTCGGCTTCGAGTCCGCCGACCACCCACTCGAGGCGTGGATCTCACGAGCCGTCGAGTGCTGTGCCGACCACGGCGGGTGGGTTCCCGACGGGGTACGGGCGTCCTCGAGCGAGGGCGCGGCAGGCGCCTGGCGCTCGGCGTTCCTCCGAGCGCCCTACACCCGCGACGCCATGGTCGCCCTCGGTTGTGTGGCCGAGACGTTCGAGACGGCTGTCACATGGGCGGGATTCGACGCACTCCATCGCGGGGTGATCGAAGCGGTCACCTCGGCGCTGGCCGAGGTCTGCGGCGGCGGGTCAGTGACCTGCCGCTTCACCCACGTGTACCCGGACGGGCCCGCTCCTTACTTCACCGTGCTCGCCCCCAGCCGCCATGGCGACCAGATCGCCCAGTGGCGGGAGGTCAAGGAGGCGGCCAGCGAGGCCGTCCTCGCTCACGGGGGCACCATCACCCACCACCACGCGGTCGGGCGGGAGCACCGTCCCTGGTACGACCGCCAACGGCCGGAGCTTTTCGCCGCCGCTCTCCGAGCGGCCAAGACCACCCTTGATCCGGCGTGGATCCTCAATCCCGGGGTGCTCGTTGACCGCTGAGACGCCGCACGGGACCGACGCCACGTCCGGGCCGACGCCCTCGCTCAGGGCCCGCCGCAGCGCGCTCCTGGCCAGGCCCGGCCTGCGCGGCGAGGAGCTCTGCCGGGTCTACGCGGCGGAGGCCGACGACTGGCTGGCCGGCCTGCTGCACGAGGCGACCGGAGAACGGGTAGAAGGCCTCGCTCTGGTGGCCGCTGGTGGATACGGGCGGGGAGAGCTGGCGCCGGGCAGCGACCTCGACGTCATCCTCGTGCACAAGGGTCGGCGGGACGTCGGGACGATCGCCGAGGCGCTCTGGTACCCGGTGTGGGACCAGGGCATCCATCTCGACCACAGCGTCCGCACACCCAAGCAGGTGATGGCGGTGGCCGAGGACGACCTGCGCGCCGCGCTCGGTCTGCTCGACGCCCGCTTCGTGGCCGGCGACCGCGCCATCGCCGAACCCATACCCGAGCGGATCCACAAGCTGTGGCGCGCCCGCGCCGGGCGCTGGCTGCCGATCCTGGCCGCGGCCGTCGCCGAGCGTCACGAGAACCGGGGCTCGGTCGCCTTCCTCCTCGAGCCCGACCTCAAGGAGGCCAACGGCGGCTTGCGCGATGTCCATGCCCTGCGCGCCGCGGCCATGGCTGCTCCGGTGCTCGGGGACCTCGTGCGCAGCCCGCAGTTGCGCTCGGCCAGCGATCTGCTGGTGACGGTGCGCGTCGAGCTCCAGCGTCACGCGACCCGGCCATCCGATCGCCTGCTGCTCCAGGACCAGGACGCCGTCGCCGCCGCCCTGGACCTCGCCGACGCCGACGAGCTGATGGCCCTCGTCGCCGAGGCTGGGCGGGCCGTGGCCTGGGCCAGCGAGGACGGGTGGCGGCGGGTCGAGTCCTGGCTCCGGGGCCCCAAGGGCCGGGGCGCGGGTGGCGACCGACCGATCGGCGAGGGCCTGGCCCTCCGGGACGGCGAGGTGGCACTGACTTCCGACGCCGACCCCGCCGGCGATCCCTCGCTCACTCTCCGGGCGGCGGAGGCGTCGGCCCGGCTCGGGGTGCCCATGACCAGAGCCGCGCTCGACCGCCTGACCCGGGAGGCGTCGCCTCCCGGCGATCCCTGGCCCGCCTCGGCGCGTCAGGCATTCGTCGCCGTGCTCGGCTGCGGCCACGCAGCCATCCCCGCCGTCGAGACCCTCGACCAGCACGGCATCCTCGTGCGCTACCTGCCCGAATGGCAGGCGGTGCGCAACCTTCCCCAACGCAACGCCTACCACCGCTACACCGTGGACCGGCACCTGCTGGAGGCCGCCGCCCAGGCCGCCGCTTTCGTGCGCCGGGTGGCCCGGCCCGACCTCCTCCTCGTCGGCGCCCTGCTCCATGACATCGGCAAGGGGTACCCAGGTGATCACACCCGCGCAGGCACCGAGGTGGTCGCCTCGCTCGCTCCGCGTCTGGGCTTCCCACCTGACGATGTCAACACCCTCGTGTCGCTTGTCCGCCATCACCTCCTGCTGCCCGACACCGCCACCCGCCGGGACCTCGACGACCCCGAGACCATCCGCCTCGTCGCCGATGCCGTCAGCGACCGCCCGACGCTCGAGCTGCTGGCGGCCGTCACCGAAGCGGACGGGTTGGCCACCGGGCCGGCAGCCTGGGGTCAGTGGAAGGCTGGCCTCGTCGCCGCGCTGGTCCACCGGGTCGAGCGCCATCTCGCCGGCGAACGACTCGAGGCCCCGCCGGCCCTCCCGTCACCCGAGCACCGGCGTCTCATGGCCGCCCGGCGCCTGGCCCTGGTGGCCGACGGCTCGACCGTGACCGTCGTCGGCCCGGACCGTCCCGGGCTGATGGCGGCCGTAGCCGGGACCCTGGCCCTGCACGGTCTCGACGTGCGCTCGGCCGTGGCCGGATCCGACGAAGCCGGGATGGCCGTGGAGGTCCTCGAGGTGGAGCCCGCACTGGGCCGGGCTCCCGACTGGGCGCGCATCGAGCAGGATCTCGACGCCGTCATGGGCGGACGGCTGGCCCTCGACCCCCGCCTCGCCGAGCGGGCCCGCACCTACGGGCGCACCCGACCACGCGTCGCCGGTGGTCCGGCCCCGGTCACGGTGCTGATCGACAACGACGCCTCTGCCACCGCCACCGTCGTCGAGATCCGGGCGCCGAACGCCATCGGCCTGCTCTACCGCGTCACCAAGGGCCTGCTCGCCTGCGGCCTCGACATCGTCTCTGCCCGGGTCAGTACCCTCGGGCACGAAGTCGTTGACGCGTTCTACGTCCGCCACCAGAACGGGACGAAGGTCACCGACCGCTCGACCCTCGACCGCCTGCGGGCGATCATCGTCGCCAAGCTCGAACCGGAACAGCTCGCCGAGCGCTAGGTCCCGACGCCGGCTCTGTTGCTTGCGGCTTCGCCGCCCCGGGCGGGGCCCCATCCCCGCCCTCCTCCGAGCGGCGGGGACCCCAACCCCGCCGCCGGCCGTCTTGCTTGCGGCTTCGCCGCCCCGGGCGGGGAGCGCCGGCCGGGTCAGCGTCGCCGGGTCTGCGGCCCCCCGGGAGCCGGGCCCGCTGGGCCTCCTCCGGACTGCTTGACCGCGCCGGGCCGCCGACGGGGGCCGCCCCGGCCGCTCTGACGCTTCTGGCGATCCGCGGCGCGCCGCATCTGACGGCTCGCACCCCCCTGGGACCCTTCGGTGAGCGCGGTCTCCAGCATGGTCATGCGCTGGTCCTCGGGCACTTTCGACATGGCGATGTCGAGCTCGGCCAGCTCCTTGGGAAGGGCGCGCTTCTTGCGCTTCGAGCGCTCGAGGAACTTCAACATCCGGCGTACGTAGAGCCGGCGGAGGAACGGCACGCGCACGATCCCTCGGGTGATCCTCGCCCGCACGCCCTTGGGTCGGTCACTGGCCATGTACCTCTTCTAGTCGATCCGCGAGACTGACGACCCATGACCACCGTTCCTGATGGCCCAAGGATCCCGCCGCTCGATCCAGCTGACCGCGACGACACGGCGCGCTCCCTGCTCGAGGGTATGGGCGCCTTGGGCTCAGAGCTCAACGTGTTCACCACGCTCGTCCGCCATCCCAAGCTCTTTCGCCGCTGGTCGGCGTTCGGCGGCGCGCTCCTGCTGGCCGGCGCGCTGCCCGCCCGGGACCGCGAGCTGCTGATCCTGCGCACGGCGTGGAACAACGGCTGCGAGTACGAGTGGGGCCAGCACGTGCCCATCGCCCGCGAAGCCGGCCTCGACGCCGAGATCGACCGGGTGATCGACGGGCCCACGGCAGCGGGGCTGGCCCCGTTCGACGTCATCCTCCTCCAGGCCGCCGACGAGCTCCACCGGGACTCCGTCATCAGTGACGACACCTGGGCCCGGCTGCAGGAGCGCTACGACGAGCGCCAGATGATCGAGGTGCCCATGCTCGTCGGGCACTACGCCATGCTCGGCTACAGCCTCAACTCGTTCGGCGTCCAGCGCGAGGAGGGTGTCCACGGCTTCCCGACCAGCCGGAATAGCCAAGCTGGGGCAAGAGTTGATAATAAGTAACTCAACCTTTACTATGCCGATGGCAGTAACCAGGAGGTGACAGGAGGCATGGCGATGGCGTTCGATCCCAATCGCTGGACGATCAAGACCCAGGAGGCCTTCCAGGCCGCCGTCGGACTGGCGCGCGAGCGCAACAACGCCGAGGTCACTCCCGAGCACCTGCTGGCCGCCCTGGTGGGCCAGTCCGAAGGTGTCGTGCTGCCCATCCTCCAGCGGGTCGGGGTGGCGCCGCTCACCGTACGCAACCAGGTCGA
>DASXCO010000208.1 GCA_036491125.1 Acidimicrobiales bacterium
CGTCCACCACGATCAGGTGCTGGCCCTGGCGCCGGGCCTGGTCGTGGTGGACGAGGCTACGGTCAGTTCTGCGCATGGTCGGCGTTGTCGATGCTCGACGACCACGACCGCCTGGTCGTGGTCAGGACGTTCTCCAAGACGTGGTCCATGGCCGCGGCGAGGCTCGGCTACGTCGTCGCTCCGGCGTCGGTGGTGACCGCCCTGGAGCAGGTGGCGCTTCCGTACCACCTCGACGCCATCAAGCAGGTTGCCGGGCGCCTGGCCCTCGATTACCAGGCGGACATGGACGCCAGGGTCGCCGCCCTGGTGGAGGAGCGCGGCCGCCTCGGCGCCGCCCTGGAGCAGCTGCCGGTCGAGTCCTGGCCGTCGGACGCCAACTTCATCCTCTTCCGCCCGCTCACCCGTCCCGGGGACGAGGTGTGGCAGGGCCTGCTCGAGCGCTCGGTGCTCGTCCGCAACTGCAGCGGCTGGCCCCGTCTCGAGGGCTGCCTGCGGGTGACGGTGGGCACCCCTGAGGAGAACACCGCCTTCCTGGCCGCTCTGGCAGAGTGCCTGACGTGAGGACAGCCGAGCGCTCCCGTCGAACCCGCGAGACCACGGTCGAGGTCGGGCTCATGCTGGAGGGCTCGGGCCTGGTGGAGGTGGCCACGGGCCTCCCGTTCTTCGACCACATGGTGTCCCAGCTGGGTCGGCATGGGGGACTCGATCTCACGGTCTCGGCCAAGGGCGATCTGGAGGTCGACGCCCATCACACCGTCGAGGATGTCGGGATCGTGCTCGGCGAGGCCCTGGCCGCGGCCCTCGGCGACAAGGCCGGGGTGCGTCGCTTCGCGTCGATGGCCGTGCCCCTGGACGAGGCGCTGGTCGAGGTGGCGCTCGATCTGTCCGGGCGCCCCTACCTCCACTACGAGGTGGACGTGGCGGCCGACGCCGTGCCCCTCGGGAGCCCCCCGTTCGAGCCGCAGCTGGCCGAGGAGTTCTGGCGGGCCCTCACGACCTCGGCCGGCATCACGTTGCACATCAGGCTGCGCAGCGGGCGCAACACCCACCACATCCTCGAGGCCTCGTTCAAGGCCGTGGCCCGATCCCTGCGCGACGCGGTGCGCGTCGAGGGAGCCGACGTCCCGTCGACCAAAGGACGCTTGTGATCGCCGTGCTCGACTACGGGATCGGCAACCTCCGGTCGGCCGAGAAGGCGTTGCAGCGCGTCGGCGGTGACGCCCGACTCGTGACCGAGCCCGAGCAGGCCGAGGGCGCGACGGGGGTGGTGCTTCCCGGAGTCGGAGCCTTCGGTCGCTGCCTGAACGCGCTGCGGTCGTCGGGGCTCGACGCCGTGGCCATCGACGCCGCCCGCCGCGACCTTCCCTTCCTCGGCATCTGCGTGGGCATGCAGATGCTCTACGAGACGTCGACCGAGGACGCCGGCGCGTGCGGGCTGGGCATCCTCGAGGGCCGAGTCGTTCGCCTTCCGCCAGGACCGAAGAGCCCGCAGATGCAGTGGAACGTGCTCCGTCCGGTGCCGGGTCGCGCCAGCGAGATGCTGCGACCGCTCGGCGACCTTTCATGGGTGTACTTCGTCCACTCGTTCGCCCCCGAGCCGTCCGCTGACGTCGTGGCCACGTGCGACTACGGAGGATCGGTCGTGGCGGCCGTCGAGCGGGGCCGGCTCTGGGCCACCCAGTTCCACCCCGAGAAGTCGGGAGCCGCCGGGCTGACGCTGCTCACCGGCTTCGTGCGCGCCTGCACCTGATGGACCTGTACCCCGCCGTCGATCTGCTGGACGGACGCTGTGTGCGACTGGTCCAGGGTGACTTCGAGCGCCGCACGGTATACGGAGACCCGGTGGAGACGGCGGTCGACCTCGCTGGTGCCGGCGCGCCGTGGCTCCACGTGGTGGACCTCGACGCGGCCAAGACCGGTCAGCCGGTCAACCGCCAGATCATCACCGACATCGTCGCCGCCGTCGGCGTGCCGGTACAGGCCGGGGGTGGGGTGCGCGACGAGTCGGGCGCGGAATCACTGCTCGACGCCGGGGTGGCCCGGATCGTCCTGGGGACGGCGGCGGTCGAGGACCCCGATCTGGTCGAGCGGCTGGCTGCCCGCTACCCGGGGCGCGTGGCCGCGGGCATCGATCACCGCGGCGGCGACGCGTCGCTGCGCGGTTGGACCGAGGCGTCGGGAGCGGGGTTGCTCGAGCTCCTGGGCCGGCTCGAGGACCTCGGCGCGGCCGCCGTGATCGTGACCGACATCAGCCGGGACGGGACCCTCGAGGGGCCTGATCTCATCGGCCTGACCGCGGCGCTGGCTGCGTCGACGGTGGATCTCATCGCGTCCGGAGGTGTGGCCTCGGTGGACGACCTGACCCGCCTCGCCCATCTCGACGCCGACGGCCGGCGGCTGGCCGGAGTGATCGTGGGTCGGGCCATCCACGAGGGGCGCCTCGACCTGAAGGAGGCGCTGGCCGCGTGCGCGCCGTCCGCGTGATCCCCTGCCTCGACGTCGACGCCGGCCGAGTGGTCAAGGGCGTCAACTTCGAGAACCTGCGCGACGCCGGTGACCCCGTCGAGCTCGCCGCCCGCTACGACCGGGCCGGCGCCGACGAGGTCGTCTTCCTGGACATCACCGCGTCCTCGGACGAGCGCGACACCCTGGTGGACGTCGTACGGCGGACGGCGGACGAGGTGTTCATTCCCCTCACGGTCGGCGGCGGCGTGCGCAGCCTCGGTGACGCCCATCGGCTGCTCCGGGCCGGCGCCGACAAGGTTGCGGTGAACACCATGGCCGTGCAGCGGCCGGCCCTGGTGTACGAGATGGCCGCCGAGCTCGGATCGCAGTGCGTGGTCGTCGCCGTGGATGCGCGTCGGCAGGGGAGGGGGTTCGAGGTCTACACCCACGGTGGGCGCACAGCCACGGGCCTCGACGCCCTCACCTGGGCCACCGTCTGCGAACGACTGGGGGCCGGCGAGCTGCTGCTCACCTCAATGGACCGCGACGGCACCAGAGACGGGTACGACCTCGAGCTCACCCGGTCGGTCGCGCAGGCCTGCTCCATCCCCGTGATCGCCAGTGGGGGGGTCGGCACGCTCGAGCACCTGGTCGAGGGGGCGGTGGCCGGCGAGGCTGACGCGGTGCTGGCGGCGTCGATCTTCCACTACGCCGAGCATGGAGTCGCCGAGGCCAAGGCCTACCTGGCTGCCCACGGCGTGAGCGTCAGGCCGATTGCCGGCTGAGCTGCTCGAGCCACTCCAGCGCCAGGGCCATCAGCTGCTCGGCCCGGCCCACCAGGTAGTGGTCCCCACCGGGCACGATCTGGAGCTCGGTGTTCGTCCATCCGTCGACCATCGGACGGGCCGACTCGGGGGGTCGGAACTGGTCGTGCTCGGGCACGACGACGAGCTTGGGCCGGGGGTCGGCGGCGGCGACCATGTCGGAGACGGCGCTCGCCCGTAGCGGCGGGGCCACGGCGAGCCAGCCGGCAAGGCGCCCGTCCCCGACGGTGAGGGCGGTGTCCGCACCGAAGGACCATCCCGCCAACACGAGCGGCAGACCCTCGGTGATCGGCGACAGCACGTCGATGGCCGCCACCAGGTCCGCCCGTTCGTCCCGTCCGCCCCCGTGGGTGCCCTCCGAACGGCCGACGCCCCGGAAGTTGAACCGGAGACAGGCGACCCCGGCCGCCGGCAGGGCGCCGAACATGGCGGCGGTCACGATGGAGCGCATCGACCCGCCGAACTCGGGGTGCGGATGGGCGAGCACGGCTGCGGACCAGGGCTCCTCGGGCACGCTCAGCTCCCCCTCCAGGGCCAGGCCGTCTGCGCTCGACAGGGTTACCGGCTCGATCGGCATGGGGCGAGACGGTACCGTGCCCTAGTGGCACAGCCAGCAGACGACAAGACCGAGAGCCCCAAGCCCCAGCAGAAGCAGCCCATCACGATGCTCAGCGATCGCGTGCTGGTGCAGCTTCCGGTCGCCGAGGGGGAGCGCACGTCCCGAGCCGGGATCCTCATCCCAGCCACGGCCCAGGTGTCCAAGCGTCTGGCCTGGGCCGAGGTGGTCGCCGTCGGTCCCCACGTGCGCAACATCACGATCGGCGACCACGTCCTGTTCAATCCCGAGGACCGCTACGAGGTCGAGGTGCAGGGCGACGACTACCTGATCCTGCGCGAACGCGACATCCACGCCGTGGCCTCGGAGCGGATCGACGGCGGCACCGGGCTGTACCTGTGACCGATCGCGCATCGTTCGTGGCCACGCCCATCGAGGTCGACGAGGCCGCCGTCTCGGCCATCGCCTTCAACGACGACGGCCTGGTGCCCGCCATCGTCCAGGACCACGCCACCGGTCAGGTGCTCACCCTCGCCTGGATGGACGAGGTCGCCCTGCGGCGCACGCTGTCCTCGGGCCGGACGTGGTTCTGGAGCCGGAGCCGGCAGGAGTACTGGTGCAAGGGCGAGACCTCTGGCGACCGCCAGTGGGTGCGGGGCGCCTACTACGACTGCGACGGCGATGCCGTGCTGATGGTCGTGGACCAGGAGGGTCGGGGAGCGTGCCACACCGGCGAGCGCACGTGCTTCTTCCGGGCCTTCGGTGAGGTCAGCCCGACGGCGGGCTGACCGGCCGGCGCCGGCCCAGCCGGGCCACGACGCCGCGCACGAGACGTATGCCGACGTCGTCTTCGACCGACATGATCGACTCGGGGTGGAACTGGACCCCGGCCACGGGAAGGTCCGCGTGCTCGACGGCCATGACCACCCCGTCGTCGGAGAGCGCGGTGGCGACCAGGCCGGGCGGCAGCGCCGCCGCCGGCGCGTGGAGGGAGTGGTAGCGACCGGCGGTGAACTGCTCCGGCAGGCCCGCTAGCAGCTCGCCGCCGACGACCCGCACGACCGACGGCTTGCCGTGGGTCGGCGTCGGCAGGGTGTCCAGCTTCCCCCCGAGGTGCTCCACGAGAGCCTGGAGGCCGAGGCAGACCCCGAACACCGGGAGGCCCCTCGCCAGGCAGGCGGCGATGGTGGCCGAGCAGTCGAAGTCCTCGGGCCGGCCCGGTCCGGGCGAGAGCACGACCAGGTCGGGGGCGAGGCGGTCGAGCTCCTCCTCCGGGAACCCGGCCCGTAGGGTCGTGACCTCGGCACCGCCCTGGCGCAGGTAGTTGGCCAGGGTGTGGACGAATGAGTCCTGGTGGTCCACGAGGAGCACCCGGGTCGAGGGCTCGG
Organism: Acidimicrobiales bacterium; assembly: GCA_036491125.1. Classification (NCBI taxonomy): domain Bacteria; kingdom Bacillati; phylum Actinomycetota; class Acidimicrobiia; order Acidimicrobiales; species Acidimicrobiales bacterium. The sequence continues at coordinate 5,214 of DASXCO010000208.1, forward strand.
CGCGCACCTCGGCGGCACCGCCGACGACGTCCTCCGGTCGGGGCTCGCGGATGGCATCGAGGAACGCCGACGCCTTGTCCCGCGTCTCCCGCTCCTCCGCCTCGGGGTCCGATTCCCACAGCAGCGTGGCGCCGACGCGCACCTCGGCGATCCCGTGGCGCACCCGCACCGTGCGGAGGGTCAGGCCTGTGTTCATTCGGCCGTCGAAGCCGACCCAGCCCACGGCGCCGCCGTACCAGGCCCGAGGTGTCTTCTCGTGGTCCTCGATGAACTGCATGGCCCAGGCTTTCGGTGCCCCCGTGACCGTCACCGCCCACATGTGGGACAGGAAGGCGTCCAGGGCGTCGAAGCCGGGCCGCAGCGTGCCCTCGACGTGGTCGACGGTGTGGATCACGCGGGAGTAGATCTCGATCTGGCGGCGACCGATGACCCGCACGCTCCCCGGTTCGCAGATGCGGGACTTGTCGTTGCGGTCGACGTCGGTGCACATGGTGAGCTCCGACTCGTCCTTCGACGAGTTGAGCAGCGCCCGGATGCGCTCGGCATCGTCCATGGGATCCCGGCCCCGGGCGATGGTGCCGGAGATGGGGCAGGTCTCGACCCGGGGCCCGTCCACGCGCACGTACATCTCCGGCGACGCGCCGACCAGGTGATCGGACTGCCCGAGGTTGACGATGAAGCCGTAGGGCGCCGGGTTGCGCTCCCGAAGCCGGCGGAACAACTCCGAGGGTGGGACGGTGCAGGGCTCGAAGAACGTCTGGCCCGGCACGACCTCGAACAGGTCTCCTCGACCGAAGGCCTCCTTGGCCGTCAGGACCCCGGCGGCGTACTCGCCGGGTCCGTGGTCGCAGGAGCGGGCCACCTCGGAGACGCCCACGTAGGGGGTGCTGGCACCCTCACGAGGCAGCCCCCGGGTCGAGCGGGCACCGGCCTCGAGCTCGTACCGCCGGCGGGACGCCCGATGGCGCTGGTGGTCAACGACCACGATCTCGTCGGGCAGGTACAGGACCAGATCGCGCTGATCGGCAGGCCGCTCCAGCGTGAGATGGATGGGCTCGAACTGGAAGGCGAGGTCGTACCCGAAGGCACCGTAGAGGCCCAGGTGGGGATCGGCGTCGCTGCGGAAGAGCGCCGTCAGGGCCCGGATGACCGAGAACACTGAAGGCTGGAGGCTGCGTTCCTCCTCCGGAAAGCGGCGGGACGGCTCCTCGACCACTCCGGTCAGGTGTTCGCCCCGCAGCTCGGTCGAGGACAGATCTGGGACCTCCGCCAGAACGTCGGCCAGGACGGGGAGCAGCTGCCGGCCCCGCCGGTTGAGGGCGGTGACGCCCACCTCCCGCCCCCGGCAGGACAGCTCGAGGAGGGGATCGACGAAGCCCACGTCCCATCGGGTATAGCGGCCCGGGTACTCGAAGCTGGAGGCGAACAGGGCCCCGCGGCGGGTGTCCAGGGAGTCGATGATCTGGTCGATGGCCCCCTCGACCGCAATGTCCTCGACCGTGCGCACCACGCGGATACCTCGGTCGGTTGTGTAGGTGGTGGCCTCGTGGGTCATCGCCCGTCCACAGTAGGCCCGCCGGTGCGCCATCATTTGCTGTTATGGACATTGGCTGGGAGGGCGACTACCGGGCCCTGCGCCACGAGGTGGGTGCCGCGTGGGTGCCTCGCGACGTGGTGCGGGTCGCGGGCCCGGAGGCCGTCGCATACCTCCAGGGCCAGCTCAGCCAGGAGGTCGAAGGCCTGGAGGTCGGGCGCTCGGCCGAGTCGCTGTTGCTGTCCCCCCAGGGCAAGATCGACGCCCTCGTCCGTGTCACCCGGACGGCCGGCGAGGAGTTCCTCCTCGATGTCGACGGGGGCTACGGCGAGTCCGTCGTCGGCCGGCTGGCCCGGTTCAAGCTCCGGACCAAGGTCGACATCGAGGCGCTCGACTGGCGCTGCTTGGCGGTGCGCGGCCCCGGCCTGGCCGAGGTCGAGCTCGGCCCGCAGGAGCAGGCCGGGCTCGGGGTGGCCGTTGACTGGCCGGGCCTGACCGGCCTCGACCTGATCGGCCCGCACCCAGCCGTGCCCGACGGGGTGCCCGTGTGCGATCCGGCGGCCTGGGAAGCGGTGCGGGTGGAAGCCGGGATCCCGAAGATGGGAGCTGAGCTGACCGAACGCACCATTCCCGCCGAGACAGGCCTGGTTGAGCGCGCCGTCAGCTTCACGAAGGGCTGCTACACCGGCCAGGAGCTCGTGGCCCGGATTGATTCCCGGGGGAGCCGGGTGCCTCGCCACCTGCGGGGCGTGGTCGTCGAGGGGGGCGACACCCCACCGGTCGGCGCCGCCCTGTTCGCCGCGGGCGCGGAGGGAGGCAAGGAGCTGGGCCAGCTGACGAGCGTGGCTCTTTCGCCCACCCTCGGGGGTCCGGTGGCCCTGGCCTATGTTCGCCGCGAGATCGAGCCGCCAGCCGATGTGGTGGTGCGCTGGGCGAGCGGCCCGGGAGGCGGGCCCGGGGGCCCGGCCGAGGCCCCGGCCAGGGTGGAGGCCCTGCCCCTCGTGGCATGAGGCTGGCACGCAGGTCACCGCTGGGGGTCGCGGCGCTGCTGGGGGTCGCGGCGCTGGGCCTGGCCGGCTGCGCCCCCGGCGCGGTGGGCGCCCTGCCCCCGCCGCCGAGCACATCCCCGAGCCAGTCCACGACCACAACCCCGGATCTGTCCGGGGTCGCGCTGGCCCCGGTATCGGGGCGCACGACGATCCCCGGCGTCGTCATGGGGCCGGGACACGCGACCCTCACGGGCACGGTGAACGGGTCGGGCGGTTCCGTCGGAGGCGCCACGGTAGAGGTCGAACGCCTCGTCGGGGACGCATCGGCCACCGCCCGGTTGACCGCGGGACCCGACGGCCGTTGGTCGCTGCCGAACATCCTCGGCGGCCGCTACCGCGTGCGGGCGTGGCGCGTGCCCGACCAGACGATGGCCGCCCCGGAGATCTTCTTCCTCGGGGGCGGAGAGAACCGGACACTCAACCTCGGCCTGCAGAGCTTCGCGGGACCGGTCGTGACCTCCGCCATCGCTCCCAACCCGCCGGTGGTCAGCCAGCCCGCCAACCTCGTGGTCGACGTGAGCAACCGGACCGTGGATGCCCAGGGCGTCGGACGGGCGAACCCGGCCCCCGGTGTGAGCGCCCAGCTCAGCGGGTCCGGCACCTGGCAGGTCACCGGCCCCAACCCGGCGACCACCGACCGAGGGGGCCAGGCCACCTGGCAGCTCACCTGCCAGGCCGGTGGCACCCAGCCCCTCGCCGTCTCGGTGAACGGCGCCGCCCCGCTGCCGATCGACGTGCCCGCCTGCGCCGGCTAGCGACGCAGCGTCACGATCATCCGGGTGCCGCCGCCGTTGGCGACCGGCGACTCGGCCCGGACGGTCGCACCCATGGCCTGGACCAGCTGGGCCACGATCGGGAGCCCGAGCCCGGACCCCATCTGGCGCGTCGGTGGGCGCGACAGATGGAAGGAGCGCTCGAACACCGACGACAGCTCGTCGGGCCCGATGCCCGGCCCGTCGTCCTCCACGATGACGTCGACGCCCGTCCCGTCCTGAGCGGCTGCCACCACCCGGATGCGGCCGTCGGCGAACTTGAAGGCGTTCTCGACGAGGTTGGCCAGCACCTGGGCCAGGCGGTCCGGGTCAGCCTTGGCGTCCAGCGCCTGGCCGTCCGCACAGGCCACCACCAGCTCCAGCCCGGCCTTCTCGACGACGGGTCGAAATCCTTCCGCGGTATCGACGACCACCTCGCCCACGTCCGTCGGGCGCACGTCGAGGGAGAAGCGCCGGGCATCGAGCTTCGCCAGCTCGAGCAGGTCCCCGACCAGTCGTTCGAGGCGGCGAGACTCGCTGGCGATGACCGAGGCGGCCCGCTGCGTATCGGTGGCCGCCCCCTCGGCGATGGCCTCGGCGAAGCCGCGGATGGAGGTGAGCGGAGTCCGCAGATCGTGGGACACCGCCATGAGGAACTGCCGCTCCAGGCCTCGGGCCCGGCTGAGACTGGCCGACATGGTGTTGATCGACCTGGTGAGCGACGCCAGCTCGGGGTAATCGTTGCCCGCCACGGGCACCTGGGTCGCCAGGTCGCCTTCGGCGATCCGGCCCGTCGCCGCCACCGCGTCGTCGAGGGGACGGGTCACCCGCCGGCTCAGTCGCTGGGCGACGACGGCCGCCACGGCCAGCGTGCCCGCTCCCACGAGAACCAGGTAGAACCAGCTGGGACCGGCGTTGCTGACGCGCCTGGTCAGCACCACCGCCTGCTGGGGCTGGGTCAGGCCCCGATTCCGCTCGGCCGCGGTGAGCGGGACGGGGACGGCGGCGTACACGAGGTTGCCCCTGGTCCCTGACGTCGAGAGGCCCTCGATGATCATGTTGGGATGGAGGTTGCCGGCCGTGAGCCCCGACGGGAGGGCGGTCACGAAGCGCCCGCCACTGATCGTGACCACCTCGGCGCCGTCGAGCCGGACCACCCGCTTCAGGATGGGCAGGATCGTCGCCCGGCCGGGACTCGTCGGCGTCGGCCGAGCGGCCTCGGCTGCCGCGGTGCCCCCGGCGATCGCCGTTGTCTGGCCGAGGAGACCCAGCCGGGCGTCGTCGACGGCCGCCCGCCGGGCCAGCAGCAGGGCGCCGACGCCCGCGACCAGCAGAGCGGCGGCGGTGACCCCGACGATGGCGATGGTGAGGCGACGTCGCACGCGTCAGTCGAGGCGGTAGCCCACGCCCCAGACGGTGGCAAGGGGGAGCTGGTCGCCGAGCTTCTTGCGAAGCTGGCGCACGTGGACGTCCACGGTGCGCTCGTCGCCGTACCAACCCGACCCCCAGACCCCCTCGAGCAGCTGGGGACGGGTCAGGGCGAGGCCCGCGTTGTGGGCCAGATGGGCCAGGAGATCGAACTCCCGCGCCGCCAGGGGGACGACCCGACCGTCGAGACGGGCCTCGCGGCGGCCCAGGTCGACCTCGACCCCTCCGGCCACGAGGACGTTGGGCTCGTCACGGGGTGGCCCGTCGACCCGCCGGAGAATCGCCTTGACCCGGGCGACCAGCTCACGGGGCGAGAACGGCTTGGTCACGTAGTCGTCCGCGCCCAGCTCCAGGCCCAGGACGCGGTCCACCTCGTCGTCGCGGGCCGTCACGAACAGCACCGGGGTCCAGTCGTCGGCCGCCCGCAACGCGCGGCAGACCTCGATCCCGTCCATCCCGGGCAGGCCGACGTCCAGCACGACGGCCACCGGCCGCTGCGTGCGCACCGCGGTCAGCGCGCTGCGGCCGTCGCCGACGACCTGCACCCCGAAGCCGTCCCGGCGCAGGTAGAGCGAGATCAGATCGGCGATGGCCCGCTCGTCCTCGACCACGAGGACCAGCCCATGCCCGGCCGACTGCATGGTGGGCGCCTCCGCTGCTCGT
>DASXCO010000209.1 GCA_036491125.1 Acidimicrobiales bacterium
AACGGGGTCGGGGCGTTCTACGTAGCACTCTGCTTGGCAGCGTCTCTCACACTCTGGCGTCGCATACCCGACGCCCGATCCTCATTGCTCCGGAACGCCCCGCAGTCGACGATTGAGAATCGCTTCTGACCAAGAGCGGAGGCACCCCCGGCCAACTTGAAGCGGACCCGCGCTCGATAATGGGCCCGTTCCTGGCCGGAGCCGCAGCGGTCCGCCGTATTCGCCCGGCGCCGCCCGAGCTCTCCGGGCAGATCGCCATCGAAGTCGGCGACCTCTACAACCTGCATGACCTGAGCGCCAACTTCCCCATACAGCGGCTGACCGCGGTGGCCGGGCCGTCCGGGGCGGGAAAGACCGCTCTCGTCCTGGACAGCCTCATCCCGGCAGCGCGAGCCCGGCTGAGTGGGTCGGCCCAGCCCCGCCACGTCCGCCGCCTTGAACTCGGAGGAATCCGGCAGGTCGTCGAGATCGACGCCTCGCCGATCGGCCAGAACGCCCGGTCGACACCCGCGACCTACTCCGGGGCCTTCGACCAGGTCCGCCGTGTGTTTGCCGAGTCCGCTTACGCCCGCCGCCGGCGTCGGAAGCCAGGCCACTTCTCGTTCAACACCCGCGAGGGCCAGTGCCCGACGTGCCGGGGACTTGGTCATATTGACCTCGACGTCCAGTACCTGCCCGACATCAGTGTCCAGTGCCCGACCTGCCGCGGCGCCCGCTTCAACGACGACACCCTCGCAGTCCGAATCGACGGCCTGACCATCGCGGACGTGCTCGGCCTCAGCGTTCTCGACGCACTGGAGCACTTCGGTGACCGATCTTTGGTCGCGACTGCGCTGAGGCCGATCGCAGAGGTTGGCCTGGGTTACTTGCGACTCGGCGAGCCCACGCCCTCGCTGTCCGGCGGCGAGTCCCAGCGGTTGCGCATCGCGTCTCGGCTACGTAGCAGCCAGCGCAGCGCGCTGTATGTCTTTGACGAGCCGTCAACCGGACTGCACCCACTCGACGTGGCCACACTGATCGGCGTGTTCGACCGACTGCTGGAGGCCGGGGCCACGATCCTAGTTGTCGACCACGACCTGGACCTGCTCGCGGCTGCCGACCACCTCATCGACATGGGGCCAGGTGGCGGCCCCGATGGTGGGCACATCCTGGCGACCGGGACACCTGAGGAGGTCGCGCAATCGCCGGCCAGCGTGACCGGGCCGTGGCTGGCCGACTACCTGCGGATCCCGGAGGTCCCCCGGCCCGATACCCTTGCTCGCGGCGAGAGCCGGTAGGTTTCGGAGTCCATCTCGAGTTGGGAAGGGGTAGCTCACGCGCGACCCCAACGACGTTCTCTGAGTTCGCGCCAGCGGCATGGCCGGTCAGCGGAGCAGGTTGTCGAGCGCCTCGTCGATCGGGGTCGATCCTGAACTCAGGTACAGGATTTGGCCCGCGCTGCGCGAGTCGGTGACCAAGGAGGCGAGGACACTGGCGACATCATCTCGTGGCACCGGGGCGCTGAAGGGCGTCGTCGGGTTACGAATCAAGCCGAGGACGTCGCTTCCGCGGACCACCAGCAGGCGGGTGAGCCGGAGTGCGATCTTCCCGTGCCCACCGGCGATAGCGACCTTCACGCTGATGCTCTCCCTCCATCACGTCCCACCATCGACAACCTCACGATACTGTCGAGAGTCGCCACCAGGTTTACCTCCGGGACCCTGAGGGCCGGGCTGACAGGGCAGTTGGCCGTGGCGTTCAGCGCGTGCTCCACGAAGGCCACCTCATCGACGCCCGGAATCACCCCAACGGCGATCGAGCGCTCTCCCTCGCCGATCCGTGAGTCGGCCGGTAGAGGCAGACTCTGCTGATTCGACGCACCGAAGACTTCCATCATCCGCCGCCTGCCAGAGCGGCGCGCCCTTGGTCGAGATCGACGACTTCGCCCTTGAGGCCGAACTGGTGAAGGTTACCGCCGGGCGCCTCAATTCGGCCAGCGGCATCGAGGTCTCCAGCCTTCAACGGGTCGAAACCGGCACCCCGGACCAGACGCTCGATCGTCGTCGCGGAAACGTCGTCGTCGGTATCTTCCCCATCGGCTAGACCTTCGAGTACCGTCTCGACTGATGCGACAGGGTCCGCTGGCAGGCCGCTATCCCGTGGTGGCGGCGATGGTCGTCTCCGCCCTCGTCCCGTACCTGGTGCTGTCGGCGGCCCTCCAGCCGTTGGCGCCCATCATCGCCAGGCAGCTGCACATGAGCCCGCAGACCATGAGCCTGTCCTTGGGCATGGCCAACGCCGCGTATGCGATCGGCACCGTGCTCGCCGTCCAACTCGCCTTGCGCCTCCCGCAGCGGCGGATGCTGCTCGTCTACGGCGTGCTGTTGGTGATCGGATCGGTGCTCGCGGCCTCGGCCACCACGTCGGGAGCGTTCATCGCCGGCCACGTGCTGCAGGGACTGTGCACGAGCCTCCTGTTGATCGCCGCTCTTCCGCCGCTGATCATCGGCTACCCGGTCTCCAAGGCGCGCTGGACGGCGATCGTTCTGAATCTGTGCATCTTCGGCGCCGTCGCCTTGGGGCCGGTGGTCGGTGGCGTCCAGGCCTCAGGGCATGCCTGGCGACCCCTGTTCTGGATCGTGGCCGGGATCGCCGTCGTTGCGCTGGTGCTGTCGCTGCTGACCTTCGTCGATGCCCCGCCGGCTGACCGGAGCGCGCCAGTCGATCCGCTCGCCCTCGGGCTCGCCGGCGGCGGTTGCGTGGCCGCCTTCTTTGGCGCCTCTGAGCTGCTCACCCACCGTTTTCTCGACCCTTTGACCCTCGGACCGCTCATCGGCGGACTGGCGTTGATCGTCCTTCTCCTGGTAGCTGAGTATGGCGGCATGTGCGGGCTGTTGCAGGTGCGCCCGCTGGTCAGCACGCTTCCAACTACGGGGATCCTCGTGGCGATGTCTGCGGCGGCGGCCTCAGTGTCGGCGATCGTGCTCAGCGGGGCGGTCCTACCGCAGCGGTACACGCCCCTACACGTAGGGCTGCTCTTTCTGCCTGAGTTCGGCGGCGCGGTGATCAGCGCGATCGTGTTCGGGCTCGTCTTCCGCAGGCGGGGCCTGCACTACTTCGTCCTGGCCGGGATCATCCTGCTCAGCGCAGGCATCGTCGTGATCAGCCGCATCATCCCGCCGACAGCTATCCTCACCCTGGTCGGCTCGGGGTTGATCGGGGTCGGCGTGGGGTCCTCGGTGACCCCGGCGCTCTACCTCGTCGGCTTCTCGGTGTGGTCCTCGGGCGTGCAGCGGGTGTTCGCCATCGTGGAGTTGCTGCGTGCCGTGGCGGCGTTCATGATCGCACCCGTCCTGTCGTACCTGGCGGTAACGGTTGGCAGCAGTCTGAGCGCGGGCACGACCATCGCTCTGTGGATCTGCTTCGCGATCTCCGCCGGCGGTGCGGTGGCCGGAGTCTCCCTCTACGCCCTCGGCCGGGTTCGCCCGCCCACACCGGCGTTCGAGCGGTGGCTGGCCGGAGAAGGGCCTGCCTGGGACTCACCACGACTGCTAGCTGCCGTCCGCGGGCCATCGACCGAGGCGGCGCCCCCTCAGCGCGTAGCCGATGACGACGTTCGGAGTCGTCGGCTACTACGCTCGCTCAGCGCCGTGTGCCGGCCGCCACCCAGCTCGCAGTCACCAGTACCTGATGCCGTGGGCGCGAGCCGGACGGAGCAGCCAAGCTGATGCGGCAGCCCAAGGAACAGGGCTGAGATGGCGAGCGATGGGAACGGCCCCGTTGTGCTCGCCTATGACGGCTCGGATCTGGCCAAGGCAGCGATCGCGGAGGCTGGGCGCCAGCTGCGTCCCAGCCGCCAGGCACTGGTTCTGACCGTCTGGCAGCCCTACAACGTCGGCTTCACTCCGCCCCGCGAGCTCAAGATGGACGCCGCCGCAGTCGATGAGGTCAGGGCCGCAGCCGAGCAGACCGCCGCTCAAGGAGCATCGCTGGCCCAGGCGGCGGGATTCGCAACTCAGAGCATGGCGAAAGAGGCTGCGCCCACCTGGAAGGGCATCGTCGAGGTCGCCGACGAGCAGGACTCGAGCCTCATCGTGCTCGGCTCCCACGGTCGCAGTGGGCTCGCCGACGTGCTGATCGGCAGCGTCGCCGAGGCTGTCGCAGCGCACTCGCGACGCGTCGTGCTCATCGCCCATCGCCGTGACTAAAGGAGTCGCATGCCTTGGCCAACCTTGGGCAGTTCCACGTTTCAGTCACAGTCGGCCGGGTTTGACGAGTATCGGCCGACCCCAACTACTTCCTGGCGCACGACGACATCACCGGTGATAACCGCACGTGCGGCAACTCGCTAGCGGCCGGGCCTACCGGCTTCCATCCGTGGCTCGACATCCTGGTCCGGCTGAGCAGATTGCCGGCGGTCACGATTACGGCGATCCGCGGGGCGAGCACCGCGTCGTGGGGACACCAGGCTCTTCCCGGCCATCGGAGAAGTGACCCCTAGTGTCCCCGCGTAGGCGACCGCACTCGACTGCGGTCGTAACTGGAGGTCGCGATTTCTCTAGGTGGTCGCCCCCACAAGTGCGCGAGCAAGCGGCACGCCGCCGGCACCGATATCACGGACGATCACGTCGGCGATGGCATGCCCGGCGCTCCGTCGGACGATGGAAGTGGTAGCTCTCGCCGGACCGACCTTTGTTTGATCGAGATAGCGGATCGTGATATCGGTGGCTGTCTCTCCGATGACTGCCTCGGCGGCGGCGGCAACGAGGAACCCGAGAGCGCCGCCGTTGATCGTGCCGAAGCTGTTGCCGACGTAGTCACTCTGATCGAGCTCTGCCGCATCGGCAGTGACTCGCATTCCCATGCGATCGGTTATTGAGCCCGTGAGCAGCGGCCCCACGTGGTCGAGCCGGGATCGTACGCCGATCGCGGGCACCCGGCTCACGAGAGATGCCTCATTCGGGATGCGCACGAACGATCCTGTAATCGGCCCCACGGCATCGACATCGCCGTCGATTGATACGACCTTGGATCCTGCCCGGAGCAGTCGTGCGTCGGTTCTCACCCGCCCCTCCGCGGGCCGCGCACCCGTGGTGACCGACAGGTCCAGTGTGGCGACAAAGTCCGGCGCAGCAACAGAGAGCGCCACGCGGCTGCAAGCGATATCGGCGAGAGTGATAAGTGCTCCCACTGAAACCTGTCCGGATGAATCGCGCATGGCGTCGGTGATATCGAACTCCGCCACGCCGTGATCAGGGTCTTCGAGCCAGTTCAGGACATGCAGGTCGCGCAGCAGATGCTGCTTTGGCGGATAGGTCATGTCAGCCCAGCCGTCCCTGCCGCGAGCTGATACACGCGAACACACCTCCGATGACCATCTCTGCAAAATTACTCTCTCCAGTGCCAGACGTTGCCCGTCAGCGAAGCCGTGGCTTGGCGAATGCCTACCCCGGCGGAACGAAGTAGCCGTCGGGATTGCTTCCCCCTGACCATGTCGTCGTCTCGTCGCCCATGCTGCGATGGATATACTATATACTCTCGGGGCGGCTGAACCTATCGACACTGAAGCCGTTGGACCGTCTGCGCGAGGGCGATGTGGCCTTCGAGCCGAGCGCCCTACCTGTGGCCGCATCTTCGAACGACCTCAGGCACTGAACCCTCAAGCTCCTGACGCCCGTCGGTGCAGTCCGCTGCGTCGGTATGGGTCGCCCTGATCAGGGCTTTCCACGCTCAATCGTCCGCCAATGTCGTTCGGTCCGCCGAGATCCTTCAGGTGGGTCTCCAATCTGTGTCCACCAGGACCTCTGCGAAGAACCGGCGACGCGGTTGAGATCCGCCCACTCCCCCACCTGCTAAACCCAGGCCCATGGCTGCACAGCGAGGCTGGCGAGCAGTCCTGCTGCCCATGCCCCAGCGGCGGCCACCGATCCGGTGAGGAAGACGGCGCGATCGCAATCTCTTGCTCACGCTCCCGCGACAGCTCTACCGTCGCCTACCGGCACTTTGAGGCGTGGTCGTTCTCGTCGAAGTCGATGATGTGGTTCGGGCTCAAGTGCTGCGGCGAGGCCACGAAACCACGCCGAGGACACCACTCGACGGGGTTTCGAGTCATGCAGGCTACGGAGGGCCCGAAAAACTTTGTGGCGCCTGACTCCTCTGGCTTCGCCCGGCGCTACGCGGATCCCAAAGTGCGCGTCAGTGCCGCCGGACCCCTACACGAATCGCTTGACGAAAGTGAGGGCCGTATCGGCGACGTCTCGCCAGCCGCTGTCGATCACGAGGGCGTGGCCGCGGTTGGGCATCTCGACGATCTCGGTCACGCCCTGGTTCCGCTGCTGCTTCTTGTAGGAGGCATTCGCAATGGCCCAGGGCACCGTGTTGTCCTTCTCGCCGGAGACGATCAGCAGCGGTCCACGCTCGGGGTTCTTGGTGTCCACCTTGGCCTCGGTCCACGGATTGAGGTTCGCGGTAGCGGCCTGGAAGAGCGGCACGCCAGAGGCCGGCACTGCATAGGTGTCGTATAGCTCCTTCGCTTCGTCCTCGCTGACCGCGTTGGCGAAGCCGAAGCGGAACTGCTCGTAGGTGAGCGGGACCGCACGGCGGTGGTTGGCGGGGTTGCCGATCACCGGCGATGCCGACTTGAGCGCAGAGAGCGGAAGCGGAAGAACGCCGCGGAACGGCCCTGGATCGATTGCCACGGTGGCATCGGCCAACCCACGGCCGGCGAGAATCTGCACGAGCAACCCGCCGAACGAGTGCCCGATGATCGCCGGCTTCTTGTCAAGCTTGCGGATCACGTCCTCGACGTGGTCGGCCACCTGCCCCACCGTCTTGTGGGCGAACACCTCGGGGTGCTCGTTGGCCTCCTTGACCGTGTTGGGGTCGTCGGGCCATGCGGGCGCCAAGGTCGTGTAGCCCGACTCCTGGAAGACCCCCCGCCACCGGTCCCAGCTGGTCGGCAGCAACCAGAGGCCGTGGACGAACACGACCGGCCTGAGTCCTGACGCATTGGCCTCATTGATCTGCTCTTCTTCGTGTTCTGTGATTGGGTCTTCACTGGTGACTGCCATATCGTTTCGCTCCCTGTTGGGTGGCCGAGGCGCTAGGTCTCGGGGTCTGGTTAGTGGTTGACGCCGCGGTGGGCTCAGGCCCTGATGAAGGCCAGTAGATCGGCGTTGATCGTCTCGGCTTGGGTGGTCGGCATGCCGTGTGGAAATCCCGAGTAGGTCTTCAGCGTCCCGTTCTTGACAAGCTGCGCGGACAGCGGGCCGGAGTCGGCGTAGGGAACGATCTGGTCGTCATCTCCGTGCATCACCAGCACGGGCACACCTATCTTCTTGAGGTCCTCGGTGAAATCGGTCTGAGAGAAGGCAACGATGCCGTCGTAGTGTGCTTTCGCTCCACCCATCATCCCCTGCCGCCACCAGTTCTCGATGATCGCCTCCGAGGGCTCGATGCCGGGCCGGTTGAAGCCGTAGAAGGGTCCTGACGGCAGGGCCCGGTAGAACTCGGACCTATTGGCGGCCAGCTGGGCCTGCAGATCGTCGAACACGCTCTTCGGCAGCCCGCCGGGGTTGGCGTCGGTCTGCACCATGAGTGGCGGCACTGAACTGATGAGCACCGCTTTGGCGACGCGGCTTTCGCCGTGCCGGCCGACGTAGCGGACGACTTCACCGCCACCGGTCGAGTGGCCGACGTGAACGGCGTCGCGGAGATCGAGATGTGCGGCCAGCGCTGCCAGGTCATCGGCGTAGTGGTCCATGTCGTGACCATCGCCGGTCTGCGAGGAGCGTCCGTGACCACGCCGGTCGTGGGCAATGACCCGATAGCCATGGTGCAGGAAGAACAGCATCTGGGTGTCCCAGTCGTCAGCCGAAAGCGGCCAGCCGTGACTGAACACGATCGTTTGGCCCGACCCCCAGTCCTTGTAGAAGATCTCGGTGCCGTCGGCCGTGGTGATCGTGCTCATCGGGCTTCCTCCGTTGGCGCTGCGGTGAGTGGTCGACGACGCCAGGAGGCCCGAGGGGGCCGGCCGCTCTTGGGACTGGGCTCAAGCTAGCGGCCCCTGTAGGTCAGCGCCGAGGTCGGGCGTGGCGACACATATGGGAGCACTCGGCCCATTTGGGTCGCCGCCCTACGAGGGTCGTGGCTGCTGCTCCTCGAACAGCTCGACCATGGTCAGTGCGAGCACGAGGCCAATCGCGACACTGGCAAGGCGATCATCTGTCGGACGACCGCGCCGGGACCGCGAAGCCCGCCAGCGCCCAGACGAGCTTCTCGGCATCAGACGTAGGAGGGTTCGCAATAGTCATACTCGCGTCAAAGGCGGCCCTCAGACGGCTCACATGAGCGGCTGGCACTCTGTGCGCAGCTGCGTGAGTAACAGGAGCGCCATCATGGAAGATCACGAACCAACAGGCCTTCACGAGGCTCTTCCCGGCCGCCCCGTATCGAACGAAACGTCAGGGCCGTCGGTAGGTGGAAGCTCGGGCGACGCCGGCACCGGGCCCCCTCCTCCGCCAACCTCTTCGCCAGACTCGTCGGCATCGGTGACCATGGCCATGCAAGGACGCCGGCAGACGGTACGGCGATTCCTGTCGAACAGAAGAAGGAGATGGACGATAGCTGCGGCGGTGTTGCTCGCAGCGATCGGACTCTCCGCCGGTCTCGCCACGTCCCTCTCAGGAACACCAGCGCAATCCGCCCCCAGCACCGGCGTCGCCAGCGGTCTCGCACCTGGAGGCGGGGGATCCAACGCTCGGTCTGGACCGGCCGCAGGGGGAGCATCCGGCACGGTCGGAAGCCTGTCCACGTCGAGCTTCACATTGTCGACCTCAGCGAGTCAGAAGGTGACCGTCAACGAGACGTCCTCCACCACATATCAGAAGGGAGCGAACTCGACCTCGGCGAGTGCCATTGCAACGGGAGAACCCGTACTTGTACTTGGGACGACCAACGGAACGACCATCACGGCCACGCAGGTCATCGTGCAACAGACTGGCGGCGGATCTGCGACTTCCTCGGCAGCAAGCGTGATCCCCTTCCAGCGCGGCGCACCGACCACGTCCAAGCAGGTCGGTCAGATCCCGGCGGACTTCAGTCAAGGGTCGGGGACAATTGTCAGCGGAACGGCAGCGAACAAGGCGACGGAAGCTGCGCTGGCCGCCTACCCGGGAGGCGTCGTGGACCGTGTAGTGCAGCTGGGCAACGGCGAGTACAACGTCCACTACATAGGCGTCAACTGGCCCCACCACGTCTTCGTCAACCAGAGCTTCCAAGTCGTCGGTGCCGAGTAGCCGCCGGGCTCGTTGCCGCCTGACCGCCCAATAGCAAGGTCACTTGGTACTCGAGAATCTCGTCCCCGCGGTGAGTTCAACACGGGCAGCGATGCAGAAGGAGCGACTCAACGCGCAGGGGCTTGCAAGGGTCCACCGTCGCTACCAGCTGCGTTTGAGCCCTTGCCGCGGACGACCTCCATGCGTTCCTCGCTCGGCGATCCGTATCGGTGCCCAGAATCGGCATGACGGCTGAAAGGTCGGACGACTGGTGGGCTGGCTTCGCTGAGTGTGCTAGGCCCCAGCGATACCGAAGCAGTCGCCACCCCGGCGAGCATCCAACCTGGCGTGCTTCAGGCCGCGACCTTGGCGGTCATCTCCTTTCCGGGGCAAGAGGGGGAGGGCAACGCGAGGCGGGCGCTCGCAACTCTCGTGCATCATCATCGCCCTGACTGGGTAGAGAACTCACTGGTCATTAGCGCCGTTGCAGGCGTCAACGGCGGGACAAGGAACGATCGTGCCGAACGACAGGCCCGTCGTCTGGGGGGGAGCGGCGGGTCATCACGGCCAGGATCGGGCCTGGCCATCCGGGGAGATTGCGGAGAACGGCAATGGCGGCCCTTTGGGAATTCCGGAGGCCTACAGACGCTTGGCCTCGTTGCGTTTCGACGACGAGAGCCTGGAGGCGGTGCTTCGGCTCGTCGTGTGCTTGGCGACCGCGGCCCTTCCGGGGACGGACGCCACGGACGCCATGGTGCTCCGATCCTCGGGCCTGGAGACCGTGGGGGCGTTCGACAACTGCCGGGAGCTCGATGAGGTTCAGTCCCGCTTACAGCGGGGTCCCTGTCTTGTGGCGATGAGAGAGGCCGAGACTGTCGATGCGACGGTGCCTGCCACGAGCAGGCGCTGGCCCGAGTTCGCTCAGGTCGCCACAGAGGGCGGGTTTGGGGCGGTGCTCGCCCTCCCGCTCCGCACGCCGGACCGGGTGATTGGTTCACTGAGCCTCTTTTCCCGTCATCGCCAGGGGTTCGACGACGACACACGTGTGGCGGCAGCGCTCCTCGCCGATCGTGCCGCGGTGGTGCTCGCCAATGCCATCGCATTCACCAGTGCCGACCTGCTCAACCGCCACCTCGGCGAGGCCCTCGCCAGTCGGGGTCTCATCGGGCGGGCGAAGGGCATCCTGATGGAGCGCCACGGGTGTGGCGACAACGAGGCCTTCGATCGTCTGCGTCACGAATCACAGACGACGCACAGAAAGCTGCGAGACGTCGCCAAGGGGGTTACCGAGTCGGCGCCGAGCACGCGCCGACCAGCCTGAATAGGCGCACCATCGCTGAACCACCCACATCCATAGGGGGAGAGGTCTCCCCCATACTGGGGTTGTATCGGCCGTGGAGGCTACCTAGGTTCGGTTGCCTTGCATGTCGACGACGCGATCGACCAGCTCGGGAACGTGCTATTGGCCGACAACAGTCTCGAGACCGTCCTCGGCCTGATCGTCTCCCTCGTGACGTGCGCCATCCAGAAGGTGGATGCGACGACCCTGTCGGTGGTGCGCACCGGGGGGCTCGAGACCACGAGCGTCAACTCGGACAGCTCCCAACGACTCAGCCAGGCCCAATCGCGTTCCGGTCCAGCCCTTGTCGCCATGCAGGAACAGCGGCCCGTCGAGGTCCCTTGGGCAAACATCGCCGAGCATTGGCCTGAGTTGGCCAAGGCTGCTGCCGACGACCGGTTCGTGGCCGTGCGGGCGATCCCTCTGCGCGGTGGTGACAGGGTCCTCGGCGCTCTGTGTGTCTTCACCTCCCATCCCGCGGGCTTCGACGATCGGACACGGCGGATCGCCGAGGCGATGGCTGATCACTCGGCCGTGCTGGTGGCCAACGCGGTGTCATATGCGGCTGCCGGTCTCTTCAACCGACACCTGCGCGATGCTCTTGGGAGCCGGGACCTCATCGGACAGGCCGAGGGCGTGCTCATGGAGCGCCACCGCGTTGGGCCCGATCAGGCCTTCGCCGCGTTGCGCCGGACGTCGGTCCGGACTCATCGCACGCTGCGAGACGTGGCTCACGGCATCGTCAGGTCGACCCAAGTGCACGGCGTCGCGGACGGATTGCAGGCGCCCGCCGCACCTCCGGCAGCCGATGATCAGGTGGCGTCACGAGCGGAGGTCTCCTGAGGGATAGCCGCCTCGGCAGCGTCGAGCTGTCGGTGGACCTCGGCGGGGTCAGCCCGACCGGCGACGAGCTCTCGAGCCGTGACATCGAGGCGTCCCGCTGCTTCCAGGGCCTCCTCGGCCGCTTCGGTAGCGGCCACCCGGCTCGCCGTCTCTTCCTCGTGTCGAGCCTTAGCCGCCGCCCGCAACCGACCGGCCAGGCTCTGGAGAGCTCTGCCGATGCTGTCGGCACCTCGCCGACCGTCGTCGGGAGTGAGCTCCGCCCAGGCTTCGACCTCATTGCGCAAGAGCTCGACCTGTCCGCGCAGCACGTCCGGCTCCGCGGCCAGGACCTGGTCCCAGCCCACCTCCTCGAAGAGGTTGCGGAGCACTGAATTGGGGAAGAGCTCGAGGTTGCCAGGCAGGTTCACCAGGCGGTGCAGTGATCCGACGAACCGGTCTTGGAGCCGGTCGGCCTGGCGAGACTCCTCCAGCAGGAGAGGTGTCCAGTCAGGACTGAGAGGCCGCCGGCAGCGCGGGCACTCACCTGTGCCGAGCTCCGCGACCTCGGCGAGCAGGAGCTCGTTCTGACACGCACGACAACGACCCTCGATCGGGGTGATGGCCACGGCTAGCTTCCTTCTCGCCCCGTCACCTGGGAGGTCATGGCGCCTCTCCTCATCGCTTGACGACCACGAGCTCGTCGCCCTGGACGTCGACCAGAACGGCGTCGCCTTCGCTGTAGCGACCCTCGAGAAGGCCGATGGCCAGGCGATCCCCGATCTCGCGCTGGATCAGTCGCTTGAGGGGTCGGGCCCCGTAGACGGGGTCGTAGCCCCGGTGGGCCAGCCACGACCGGGCGGCGTCGGTCACCTCCAGGCCGATGCGACGGTCGGCCAGGCGGCGGTCGAGCTGGGTGAGCTGGATGTCGACGATCTTG